>SVSX01000030.1 GCA_015064085.1 Oscillospiraceae bacterium
CTCCTGTGGGAGAAGGGGGACTATTTGCGAAGCAAATGGTGGATGAGGAGTTTGAATAGGATCTCTGACACCTCATCCGTCACGGCTTACGCCGTGCCACCTTCCCCCGCTGGGGAAGGCTGTCGCTTCGGCGGGATTGTTCAACGGCAAAAGCCTCTACTGAACCACCCGCTTAGCGGGTGGTTTTCTCTAACCAAAAAGTGGACCGTCTCAAATCGAGACGGTCCATTTACTATTTCTTCAATTAGTGAATGATGCAGCGCTCTGTATCCTTGTCGAAGATGTGGAGTCTGGTCATATCGAAGGAAACCTTGATCTTGTCGCCAGCTCTTGTCTTGGAGCGAGAAGATACACGTGCGATGAGGTTGGACTCACCAACGCTGAGGTAGAGATAGATCTCTGCACCCATAAGCTCGGTAACGTCAACGTCAACGTCGAAGAAGTTCTCAGCAGCTGCGTCAACCTCAGGATTGTCGCTGATGCACTCGGGACGGAGACCTGCAACAACTTCCTTGCCTATGTACTCAGCAAGCTCGGGAGCTTCTGCCTTTTCCTTGGGAAGCTTGAGAGATACGTTCTCAAAGTTGAAGTAAACATCGTCACCCTTCTTGTTAAGCGTACCTGTCATAAAGTTCATCTGAGGTGTTCCGATGAATCCTGCAACGAAGATGTTGCAAGGAGAATCGTAAAGGTTCTGAGGTGTATCTACCTGCTGGATAAGACCGTCCTTCATAACAACGATTCTCGTTGCCATGGTCATAGCCTCGACCTGGTCGTGAGTAACGTATACGAAAGTTGTCTCAACTCTGTTGTGAAGCTTTGTAAGCTCGGTTCTCATGGATGCACGGAGCTTAGCGTCGAGGTTGGAAAGCGGCTCGTCAAGAAGGAAGACCTTGGGGTTACGAACGATAGCACGACCGAGCGCAACACGCTGCTTCTGACCACCGGAAAGAGCCTTAGGCTTTCTGTCGAGAAGGTGGGTGATACCGAGAATTCTTGCAGCCTCTTCAACACGTCTCTTGATCTCCTCCTTGGGAGTCTTGTTGAGCTTAAGACCGAATGCCATATTCTCAAATACGGACATATGAGGATAAAGAGCGTAGTTCTGGAACACCATCGCGATCTTTCTGTCCTTAGGTGCAACGTCGTTTACGAGATCGTCGCCGATGAAGAGCTCACCCTCTGTGATCTCCTCAAGACCTGCGATCATACGGAGAGTAGTCGTCTTACCGCATCCGGAAGGTCCAACGAGAACGAGGAACTCTTTGTCTTTAACTTCAAGGTTGAAATCCGATACAGCGGTTACGCCGCCGGGATATTTCTTGTAGATGTGTCTGAGTGAAATACTTGCCATTTGGAAAAATCCTCCTAAATATTATACTTGATCCTTTAGTGATAAACACAGTTTTGTACTTTAATATTGTACCAAATTTACGAGCAAATTTAAAGAGGGTAAATCCCCAAAATTTATGCCTCGTGTTTGTACATTTTGCACAATTCGAGCTTATCATCAACTTTTTTCGGCTTTTTTGCCCTTTGAAAATATTTTAATTTATTAAAATTATATTCCCTTCATCGAAAGAGAAATACGTTTCTTTTTGAGATCCACCGAAAGAACTCTCACCTTTACGGCGTCTCCGAGAGCCACCACCTCGGAAGGGTGCTTTACATATTTATTGGAAAGCTCGGAGATATGGACCAGACCGTCCTGATGAACTCCGATATCAACGAACGCGCCGAAATCTATAACGTTTCTGACCGTTCCGTCAAGGATCATATCGGGCTTCAGATCCTCCATACTCATAACGTCATCGCGGAGCATAGGAGGCGGCAGCGAATCACGGACGTCGCGTCCCGGCTTCATAAGCTCGGTTACGATATCCTTCAGGGTCGGCAGACCGATCGAGAGCTCACCGCAAACGGTGTCTCTTCCACGTTTAGTTATCTTGTCCTCAAGACCCTGAAGCCTTCCCGCGGCAACATCCTCCTCGGTATAACCGAAGATATCGAGAAGCTTTTTTGCCGCCTCGTAGGATTCGGGGTGAACGCCCGTATTGTCAAGGATCTCCTTGGAATGAGGCACTCTGAGAAATCCCGCGCACTGCTCGAATGCCTTAGCACCTACTCTCGGAACTTTAAGTATCTGAGCGCGGGAGGTGAATTCACCGTTCTCCTCGCGATATTTTACGATATTCTTAGCGCTTGTGATATTGATACCCGAAATATAGGAAAGAAGCGAATAAGAAGCGGTATTTATGTCGACGCCCACAGAGTTTACGCAGTCTTCAACAACGCCCTTAAGAGCGCCGTCAAGCCTTGCCTGCTTCATATCGTGCTGATACTGCCCTACACCGATAGACTTGGGATCTATCTTAACAAGCTCCGCCAAGGGATCTTGAAGTCTTCTCGCGATAGACACCGCAGAGCGCTGCATAACGTCGAAGTCGGGGAATTCGTCAGCCGCCAGCTTTGACGCAGAATAGACCGACGCACCCGCTTCATTTACTATAATATATTTGCAGTCGCTGCCCGCCTCCTTAAGAGTTTCGGCAACAAAGAGCTCACTCTCCTTGGACGCCGTTCCGTTTCCGATCGCGATAACGTCGACGCGGTATTTTTTAACCATTCCCGAGATTATCTTCTTTGCCTCCTCGATGCGGAATTTCGAGTGAGTGGTGGGATATACCACCGCCGTATCAAGGACCTTTCCCGTCTTGTCAACAACAGCCGTCTTACAACCGTTGACATATCCGGGGTCAAATCCAAGCACGGTCTTGCCCTTGAGCGGCGCTTGCATAAGGAGATGGCGGAGATTTTCCGAGAAGAGCGCGATAGCGCCCTCGCCTGCGGCATCCGTCATATCGTTTCTTATCTCCCTCTCAATGGAAGGAGCTATGAGCCTGTCATAGCTGTCGATAACAGCCTCATAGATATATTTCGCGGCAGGGCTTCCCTGATTCACGACGGTCTCGCTTATAAGGTAGTTAAGGACCATATCCTTTTCCACAACGATATTGACCTTGAGAAAATCCTCGTTTTCGCCTCTGTTGACGGCGAGTATTCTATGATGAGGCATCTTCTTTATTCCCTCGGAATATTCGTAATACTGAGAGTAGACAGAATCCTCATCCTTTGCCGCCTTGGAGGTAAGCAGACCGAAATCAAAGGTAATCCTTCTGACAGTCTTTCTGAACTCTGCGTTGTCGGACACATCCTCCGCGATAATATCGCAAGCTCCCTTGAGTGCGTCCTCAGGCGTCTCAACTCCCTTTTCTGAGTCAACGTAAGCGGCAGCCGCCTCGTAAAGCTCGGGCTCATACTTATCAAGCTGACTCATAATAAGCTCAGCAAGAGGCGCGAGTCCCTTTTCGCGGGCAACCGAGGCTCTGGTCTTTCTGTGAGGGCGGAAGGGTCTGTAAATATCGTCCACCTCGGTGATGGTCTGCGCACCGTCGATCTGCGCCACAAGCTCATCGGTGAGCTTTCCCTGCTCGTCAATAAGCTTCTTGACCTCTTCCTTTCTCTTCTCTATGTTTCGGAGATATGTAAGCCTATCCTCAAGCTTACGGAGTATCTCGTCGTCAAGGCTTCCAGTGACCTCTTTTCTGTATCGGGCAATAAAGGGAATGGTATTTCCCTCGTCAATAAGAGCAACAGTCTTTTCGACCTGCTCCTCCCTGAGCTTCAGCTCTTCAGCAAGTTTTTTGATAATATCCATTTTTACACCGTCCTATGTTATTCGGACACCGCTTTGATGTCCGCAATTTTTTCAAGCTCATCCTTCTCCGCGTCCGTGAGGTATCTCCATTCACCTCTTTCAAGCGACCTGTCAAGAGTCAGATTTGCAAAGCTAACTCTCTCGAGATAGGTTATCTTGTTTCCGAGAGAGTCGAGCATTCTTTTTATTTGATGATATTTCCCCTCGTGCAGGGTTATTATCCCCTCATCACCGTCACCGAGAAGCTCGATCTCGGCAGGCTTCGTTACGTATCCGTCATCAAGCGTGACCCCGACTCTGAAGCGCTCGGCGTCCTCCTCCTTCACGGGGAACTTCGACCTGAAGCGGTATTTCTTCTCAACGTGATTTTTTGGGGAAAGGAGCTTGTGAGCAAGCTCCCCGTTATCGGTTATCAGCATAAGTCCGAGAGTATTCTTGTCAAGCCTTCCGCAAGGAAAGAGCTCTTTTTTTCTCAGCTCCGCGGGCAGGAGGTCGAGGACCGTCCTCTCTCTCTTATCATCGGTGGCGCTGACAACTCCGTCGGGCTTATTAAGCATTATATAAGTGTACCTTCTGTAGATCACCGCGCTTCCGCGGTAGGTCACCGAATCGCCTTCGGGATCTATCGCCATATCGGCAGCTTTCGCGGCAAGTCCGTTTACAAACACCTCTCCGCGTCGAACCGCTTTTTTGCTCTCACTTCGTGAAGCCACAGCGCATTCGCTCAAAAATCTGTCAAGCCGCATTTTTCCTCCAAAGACGTCGTTTTATCTCACAAAGAAAGCCAGAAGCAGTGCCGCCATAGCACCGCAAAGGCAGATCCCTATAAGATATCCGACAGCAAATTCTTTTCTGATCTCGTTTTTTCTGTTCATAATCGATCACCTCGTATTTATTATGAACGGTTTTCGGTCATTTATCCTCTGCTTTCTTCGACCTTTTCTCAAACACCAGCTGAGCAATGATTATACCGAAAGCTATAAATCCACAGCCGACGTAGCCGAGAAGCGATATGTTGTCGATCCCGAAGATAGCGCCGCCTACGGCGCTGAATACCGACTCGGAAGAAAAAGCAATAGCCGCGAAGGTAGGGTCAGCCTTTTTCTGAGCGACAACCTGAAGAGTATACGCAACGCCCACCGAAAGGACACCGCAATATAAGATCGACATTCTGGCATTATATATACCGCCGAGTGTCGGCTCTTCAAATATAACCATACAAGCAAGTGAAAGGAGCGAGACCACCACAAACTGTCCCCAGGCAAAGTGGAGGGATCTGATGGTCTTTCCAAGGCGGTCCACAAGTATTACGTGGGCCGTCCAGAACCAAGAGCCTATAAAGAGCAATATCTCTCCGAGTCCAACCGAAAAGCCTTCGCCCGGAACATAGCAGAGGAGAAAAAGTCCAACCACGGCGCAGACAGCGCCAAGCCATACGTTCGCTCTGATCTTTGTTTTAAAAAGGAAGAGGCATACTATCGGTATAAATATCGTGTAAAGAGCCGTAATAAATCCCGAAACTCCCGCGCTTTTTGTTATTGAAAGCCCTATCTGCTGGAAGGTCGATGCCGAGAAAAGAGCAAGACCCGCTATAGTGGAATATATGACCGTCTTTTTTCTTTCAGCCTTGTCGGTTCGTCCTCTCTCAAAAAAGAGCACAACGGGGATAAGCGAAACAGTACCGAGAGCAAATCTCGTTCCGTTCATAGTGAACGGACCAACGTGCTCTATTCCCTCCACCTGAGCCACAAAGGCAAAGCCCCATATCATTGCCGTAAGCAACAGCAAAAAATTATATTTGAGTTTATTTTCTGTCATTTTTCGTCATTAATCAACTTAATACTTTCGTTGTACAAATCGAATTGTTTTATAAAAATAGAATTATTCAGCATTAAAATTCAGAATAGCTCCGAACATTTCCATATCCTTTTTGAAGTTGGCATCCTTGCTTGTTCTGCCGAAAAGCGGTGGGCGAAGAACGCAAACGACACTGTCCTCGGGAAGCTTTTTGATTGCACCGTAGGCTTCGTATATATCGAGAGAGGAGAGCTTTATTCCGTATCCGTCCTCTGAGTCCTCGCAGTGATAACCAAGCGCCTCATCAAGCTTCATCAGCCTTTCATTCGAAACAAGGTTAGCGTAAAGTTCGGGATCGAGAATACATACCGAGGTCTCTCCCGTCATTATGTAATCATAATAGTTATCGTTGTTCGTAGTGTTGTACGACCTATCCACATAAGATCCGTTTTCCTCGGCAGCGAGTATCTGTGCCTTAGACATTATATGATAGCTCACAAGCCCCGTCTTATTACTTCCGTTTTCACCAAGGCTCTCAGTCATTATAAAATTCATCACATCTTCGATGCCGCTTGTATCCTCCGACGATAGATAGGCAGGACCTGCATAAAGCACTGTAAAATCCTCTTCTTCCTTAGTACACATCTGCAGTGTGCACACAAGGAACACAATTACAAAAAACGACACAATTATTGTAGGCCATTTGTAATGATACCAAAAGTTTTCGAGCCACTTTGAGCGTTCTGACCCGAGCTTTATCTCCGACTCTCGGAGCTTTTCCTTACCATCCATAATATATCTCCGTTTATGTTCCTTAATATTCAAAATCGGCGGAGGCGCAAAAAGCGCCCGCCACCGATCCAAGCTCATCTCGAAACCGAGATAATATCAATAGTAACCTTTCCGGAGGGAACTTCGACCAAAACCTTCTCGCCCGCCTTTTTACCGATAAGTCTTCTTCCGATAGGTGACTGATCGGATATCTTACGCGCGTCGGGGTCAGCCTCGTTAGAGCCGACAATGTTGTACTCGGCTTCCATTCCGTCCGAGGTGCGGATCTTAACAAGAGAGCCGATTCCAACAATGCTGGTATCGATAACGTCCTCGTCAACCACTTTTGCGTTTCTGATGAGCTCCTCGAGCTCCTTTATCCTCGCCTCGACCTTAGCCTGCTCATTTCTCGCCTCGTCGTACTCGGCGTTCTCGGAAAGGTCTCCGAACGAACGAGCCTCAGCAATGCTCTTCTTTATCTCCTCACGTCTTGTCTGCGTGAGATAATTCATTTCATCAATAAGTTTTTGATAACCTTCGGGGGTATAAAGCTGTTCCTTGGACATTTTAATTTCTCCTTATATGTTAATTCATTATTTATCAAGTGTAGATATAGCCGCCGCAAGCTGATTGTCTATCGACTGCGGAAGCTTATATAAATTGTATTTCTTAGCGTCGTCCGAAAGCTCGACCTTCAAAGTCGGCTCAATACCAACGCCGTGATATCCCTCGCCCGAGGGCGGGAAATAATGGGCGGTCGTCAGCTTCAGCGCACCTTTGTAACCAAACTGAGAAAGGTCTATAGTCTGCTGAACGCTGCCCTTACCGTAGGTGGTAGTACCCACAAGCTCGGCAATATTATAGTCGCGAAGCGCCGCGGTGAAAAGCTCACCAGCACTCGCCGTACTGCCATTACAGATGACCGCGGCATCCTTGATGCTCTTTCTGTATTTTCCGATATCCTCAGGCAAAACGCTGCAATCGGCGTAATTTCCGTCGTAGCTGACAGCCTTCGCGGTTATAGTCTCACGCGAACCGTCCTTGCTTTCGATCGATATGATAGTGTCACCCTCGTTTGCAAAAGTAGACAGCACCGCAACGACCGAATTCAGGTCTCCGCCGAGATTATTTCTCAGATCAAACACAAAAAACTCGCACCCGCCGCCTATCAGTCTGTCCATAGCCGCCTTGAACTGTGCGGGAGTCTGAAGATCAAATCGGTAAAGGGATACGATTCCGACCTTGGCATCGGTCTCACTCACCCTTCCGTTCACGCTGACAGACGCCACCTTAGCTCTTTCAAGAGAGAACGGGAGCTCGGTGTATCCACCGTTTCCGTTGGGGCGCAATATTGTAAATTTCGCCACTGTTCCCTCAGCACCCTTAAGTGCCATAACAGCGCCGTCATATCCAAGCTTATCAACGGTAACGGTACCTTCATCGGTCTCTGCCGAATATATGAGATCTCCCGAAACAATACCCGCCTTTTCAGCAGGACCGTCAGGCGTTACAAGGAATATTTCGAGAACTCTCGTTTCTTCTCCGCCGTAATTCACAGCCGTATCGCCAACGGTAACACCGATACCCGCATAGTCGGCAGACATATCCGAGACCATAGCCTCAAATTCCTCGGCATTATAATATTCCGCATGAACATCGCCCGTAGCCTCAACGTACGCCTTCAATACTTTTTCGGCAACCTCTTCACTATCCACACCGTAGTACGAATACTTCTCAAACAGCTTCTCGATAAGCTCAAGTGAGTCGTGCGCCGCGCCGTTTCCGACAGTCGCATACCTCAGTTGCGCCTCAGCCAGCCTTTCCTTATAGATCGAGCCGCAGACGGCGTAGGTAAGCATCACAGCGGCAACAACGAGCGCAACAGCCGAAAAAATAAAGCTTGAAAGAGATATTTTTCTTTCGGTTCTTCCCTTTTCCTGTTCCTCCTGAGGCTTTTGCTCGAGGACCGTTTCTTCGCCTATATTTTCTTTGTTTTCTTCCGACATCCGAATATATCCTTTCGCTCTCTTTTTGTTAAGCTCCGCCGATAGAACGGCATATAACACACATTCACCGGGAGCACTTATGATTATATGCCCCCGGAGACGTTATTATTTCGCTTATCTCAAAAGATCAGAACTTTACGGGCTTGGAATTGAGATATTTCTTAACCATAAGTGCCACCTTGAACGTGATGGCGTGTTCGAACTCACGAAGGTCGAGACCTGTGAGCTTGCGGATCTTCTCAAGTCTGTAGACCAGAGTGTTTCTGTGAACGAAGAGCTTTCTCGACGTTTCGGAAACGTTGAGGTTGTTCTCAAAGAAGCACTGAATGGTCATAAGCGTCTCTCTGTCAAGAGACTCGAGATTTCCCTTCTTGAATACCTCCTGAAGGAACATCTCGCAAAGCGTTGTGGGAAGCTGATAGATAAGTCTTCCGATTCCGAGATTTTCATAGCTTATGATATTCTTCTCGGTATCAAATACCTTTCCGACCTCAAGAGCCACCTGAGCCTCCTGATATGCCTTCGCAAGGTCCTTGATGTTGTCCACAACGGTGGAGATACCGATAGCCACCTTGGTATAGAACTCGGTGGAGAGAGTATCGGCAATATTCGTTGCTATCTTCTCAAGCTCCTTCATCTCTGTTCCGGGCTTGATCTCCTTGACGAGAACAATATCGTGCTCACCAACGCTGATAACGTAGTCCCTCGACTTGTCGGGGAACATATTCTGAAGCATCTCAAAGGGCATCATATCGGTCTTGCCGAAGAACTTGATGAGAAATACTATTCTCGAATCCTCCGCGCTGAAGTGAAGCTCCTTGGACTTTATGTAGATATCACTGGGAAGAATATTATCCAGAATGATATTCTTAATGAACGAGCCCTTGTCGTACTTTTCGTCGTAAAGGCTCTTGATGTTGCCGAGAGAAACAGCAAGAAGCTTTGACATCTTCTCCGCCATTTTATCCTGACCCTCAACAAACACAACGTACTCGTTCTTCTGACCAACGCCGATATATCTGTAAGTATATCCGTCGTAAGCCATTACCTCCGAGGAGAAGGAAAGCTCCTCGCGAACGCCCTGCCTTATATCTCCGATCTTGCCGAGATCCGAGCAGGAAATAACAACTCCGTTTTCATCGATTACACCGATTATCCTATCAAAAGCGTCCTTCATCTGATAGATCACGCCCTGAAACAATCTGTTTGACATACGTCTTTACCTCACATTTTTTACTTCTTAGCCACGCTATTGTATATACTACCCTATATTTTATACTATTTTTTGTGATTTTTCAATAGGTTTTTTAATATTTTTTATAAATTTTTTTAAAATTTTTGTTTGATATTTGTAAAATAGCAGATTTCACAAGGTTTATTTGGGTAAAAACAAAGTTCAAAAAAGCTCGAAAAAGCAGGTAATACAAGCCAAAACAAAGCCCGAAGCCGTCTCGGTCCTGAGAATTCTCTTACCGAGACCTGTCATCACCATTCCCGCTTCTTTGCAGCGCTCGGCTTCGGAAAGAGAGAAGCCTCCCTCACTTCCGATGACTATTGAAATGCTCTTCGGCATCGCACAAAGCCCGTCGAGTATCCTTCCGAGAGGCTGAGTGCCGTCTCCCTCGTAGCAGAAAAGGACAAGCTCACTCTCGAGCGCCTCCTCTACCATTCTTGAAAAGGACACCGTTCTGCTCACCTCGGGGATAACGCTCCTTCCGCACTGCTTTGCCGCTTCCTCGGCGATCCTGCATCTGCGCTGTGTTTTTTTATCCTCTCCGTCGCTTTTCATCTTAACGACGCACCTCTCGCTTTCAAAGGGTATTACCCGACCGACTCCGCACTCGACCGCCTTCTGAATAACGGTATCCATCTTGTCTCCCTTGGGAAGCGCCTGAAAAAGTCTTATGAAGCATGGCGGCTCATTTTCCGATGCCTTCACCGACTCGATCTCGGCGCGGACCTCGCCCTCAAGAAAATCGGTGAGTCGACACTCATATTCATAGCCCTGCATATCCGAGACGGTGATCGTCTCCCCCGCCGCCATTCTAAGGGAGCGGGATATGTGGTGAGCGTCCTCTCCGAGTATCCTCACGCTCTTTTCGTCGATCTGTTCTCTTCTGACAAAAAATCTTGGCATTTTACACCTCTGAATACTCTTAATATCTTTGATAACATTATAGTACAAACAAGCCCTTTTGTCAATCGGCATTTCATCATATGACACTCATTTCACAAGGGATTTTTTGAAATCTTTAATAATAATGAATAAAAAATTAAAAATATCAAAAAGGTGTGGAAATTTCAAATGAAATGTGATATAATATGATGAATGTGTATATTCTAAAGAAAATAGGTCAATTAAACAAGGTACAAAATGAGAAAATATATAGAAAAAATCGAAAAAATAACCCTTCCCGTCATCGCCCTCCGCGGCGTTGTGGCATTCCCGGGAGTGCCGCTCAGCTTCGAGCTGTCCGACGACGAGAGCATAAGCGCGGCTGAAGCCGCATTCGAGACCGACTCGATGGTCCTCCTCTGCACAGTCCGCCACCTTAACGAGGGCGGCAGCAGCGACCCCTCGGAGGATCTTTTCCGCGTGGGCACTGTCGCCAAGATCAAGCAGTCGATAAAGACCCCCGAAGGAAATATGAGAGTGATAACCGACGGTTATTCAAGAGCTACCGTTTCGGAATTCCGCCACTTTGCTGACTATATCTGCGCCGATGCCATATCAAAGGTAATGGCAATGTCCGACGAGGACAGCGCAAGAAGCGAGGCATATACAAGAGCTATAATGACAGACGTGGAGGCGCTCGTAAAGCTCCTTCCTTCGGTCAGTGACGATATAGTAACCACCGCGAGATCAATAAAGAGCCCCGCTCTTCTCGCCGATTTCATAGCAGCAAATATCCTCGTCCGCTATGAGGATAAGCAGGCGGTCCTCGAGTGCTTTGAGCCCGTAAAGAGAATAGAGATACTTATCGCCCTTCTCGAGGGAGAGGCTCAGATGCTCGAATTCGAGCTCGGCATTCATAAAAAGGTCAGAGAAAACCTCAACAGAGGTCAGAAGGAATATTACCTGCGAGAGCAGATGCGTGTGATCCAGGACGAGCTCGGCGAGGGCGCGGACAGCGAGACAGAGGAATATAGGGAAAAGATACTCTCAGCCAAGCTTCCCGACGAGGTTCGTGAAAAGCTTCTTAAGGAAAACGACAGAATGGCAAAAGTACCCTTCGGCTCTGCCGAGGCGACGGTCATACGCACTTATCTCGACACCTGCCTCGAGCTCCCTTGGGGAATAAGCACTAAGGATAGAGCAAACGTCGCGGCAGCGAAAAAGATCCTTGACGCCGACCACGACGGAATGGAAAAGGTAAAGGACAGAATTCTTGAGTTCCTCGCGGTAAAGCAGCTGAATCCCGACCTTAAAAATCAGATCATCTGTCTCGTAGGCCCTCCCGGTGTGGGCAAGACCTCTATAGCCGCCTCGGTAGCGAGAGCCATGAAGCGAAATTACGTTAGAGTATCTCTCGGCGGAATACGCGACGAGGCTGACATCAGAGGTCACAGAAAGACCTACATAGGCGCAATGCCCGGACGCATCATAAACGCAATAATTCAGGCAAAATCCTCAAATCCCCTTATACTGCTCGACGAGATCGACAAGCTCACAAGAGATGCCCACGGCGATCCCGCCTCGGCACTCCTCGAGGTCCTTGACAGTGAGCAGAACAAGAACTTCCGAGATCATTTTCTCGAGATGCCCTTCGATCTCTCGGAATGTGTCTTTATAGCGACCGCAAACAAGCTCGACACCGTTCCCCGCCCCCTGCTTGACAGAATGGAGGTCATCGAGCTCAAAACGTATACCAAGACAGAAAAGCTCGCCATCGCAAAAAACCATCTGCTACCGAAGCAGATGAAGCGTCACGGAATGACAAAGAAGATGCTTAAGGTCGAGGACAGCGCTATTACCGAGATAATAGATTATTACACTCGCGAGGCAGGCGTGAGAAACCTTGAGCGCACACTTGCGGATATCATAAGAAAAGCGGCGAAAAAATTCGTCGAAGATCCCGAGCTTTCAAGGCTGACTATCAAAAAGGATACCGTTAAGGAGCTTCTCGGCGAGAGAAAGCTGATACCCGAGCGCATAGCGAAGCGAGACGAGGTGGGAGTCGTGAACGGACTTGCCTACACCGAGCTCGGCGGCGATATGCTCAAGGTCGAGGTCCTTGCGCTTGAGGGTGAAGGAAAGCTTGAGCTTACTGGCTCACTCGGCGACGTTATGAAGGAGTCGGCGAAGCTTGCCGTAAGCTACGTCCGCTCGATAGCCTCCGACTATTCGATCCCCCCTGACTTCCACAAGACCAAGGATCTTCACATACATTTCCCCGAGGGAGCAGTTCCTAAGGACGGACCCTCGGCGGGAGTCACAATGGTAACGGCAATAATCAGCGCCCTTTCGGGAATTCCCGCAAAAAGAGACGTGGCTATGACGGGAGAGATCTCCCTTCGAGGCAAGGTACTCGCTATAGGAGGTCTTCGTGAAAAGACTATGGCGGCTTACTCGGCGGGGGTAAAAACAGTGCTGATCCCCGAGGACAATATGAAGGACCTTCCCGAGCTTGACAGCGCTGTACTTGAGAATATTGAATTCATTCCCTGCAAAACGGTTTCCGACGTCCTAAAAAACGCCCTCGTCCTCCCCTCCGCTCACGCCATAGCACAGAAGCAAAAAAGTGACCCGAAGGAGGACGGCATCACCGTTATTCCAAGTCACGGTGCGAAAAACGATAGCATTTCGATCTCGTTCAAAAAAGGAGAGTCCGATGGCAATTAATATCCAGAACGCATCCCTCAGAATAAGCGCGGGACTACCAAGGCAATTCCCCACCGACAAAATGGCGCAGGTCGCCCTCTCAGGTCGCTCGAACGTGGGTAAAAGCTCACTTATAAACACCCTTCTCGGAAGAAAAGCTTTGGCAAGAGTCAGCTCCGCCCCAGGAAAGACTATAACGGTAAACTTCTACGACGTAGACAGAAAGCTCTTCCTCGTTGACCTGCCCGGCTACGGCTTCGCCAAGAGAAGCGAAGGGAGCAAGAAGGAGTGGTCCGCCCTCACCGACGGATATTTTACACAAAACCCCAACATAGATCTTCTCGCCCTTGTGGTACAGCTTGTGGACAGCCGTATCGGTCCTACCAAGGACGACGAGATGATGCTTGATTTTATGAATCAGGCGGAGATTCCCTATATAATAGTAGCCACAAAGTCCGATAAACTCAACGCCACAGAAAGAAAAAAAAGCGTTGAGAATATAACCTCGAACCCCTATATCCGCGAAAACACCCCCGTTATCTATTTTTCTTCGCTAAAAAACGAGGGGAAGCAAGAGCTCTGGCGTGAGATTCTCAGATATACAGATCTCTGAGAAGCAAAAAACTCCCAACGAAAGGAAAATAAAATGACCCGACTTATCATAATAAGACACGGTGAAAGCGTTACCAACCTTACAGGCATTTTCACAGGTCAGCTCGACGTGCCACTCACAGAGCAAGGTCAGCTTCAGGCAGAGCTTGCGGCAAGATACGTGTGCGAGAATTTCAAAATAGACGAGATATACTCAAGCGACCTTCAAAGAGCCTATAACACAGCTCTCCCTATTGCGAAAAGACTCGGTCTTGAGATCAAAACATCTGAGAAGATCCGTGAGCTCGACGCAGGAGACTGGAAGGGCATCCACTTCAAAAAGCTTGATGAGCTCTATCCCGAGGAAAGAAAAAGATATGCCGAGGGAAGATCCTATTCCCGATGCACGGGAGGAGAGAGCATCGGTGAGCTTTATGAAAGATCGGTCGGCGGATTTCTCGAGATAGCCGCCGAGAACGACGGAAAAACCGTGGCTGTTACCTCTCACGGCGGCGCGATCAGATGCTTCATCGGCTACGCCGCGGATCTTGATGCCGACAGCTTCCGTGATATACCGGGACTTAAAAACACCGAAATATGCATATTTGAGGTTGAGGGAAACAAAGCTACCCTGATAAAACGAAACATAACCGATCATCTCACTGTCTACGAAGAAAAGACCACAACCGAATCGATCGGAAAGGAGACCTGATGACACGTCTGATAATTGTCCGCCACGGACAAAGCGTCGCAAACGAGCAAAAAAGATTTGCCGGACACTCAAATTTCGACCTTACTCCCCTCGGCAGAAAGCAAGCCGAGCTTGCGGGAGAGTATATATTTAAAAATTTCAAGGCGGATGCCATATACTCAAGTGACCTAAAAAGAGCCTACCACACTTCCCTCCCAGCCGCAAAGCTTTTCGGACTCGAAGTGACAAAAAGCCCAGACTTGCGTGAAATATTCGCGGGAGAATGGGAAACACTGACCTTTGACGAGATACTTGAACAATATACAGAGGACTTTACCCTGTGGAGAACCGACATCGGAGCGTCAAGATGTACCGATGGAGAAAGCGTTGCAGAACTATATGACAGAGTTTGTCCCGAATTTCTGAGAATCGCGGAAGAAAACGAGGGAAAAACAGTGCTCATATTTACCCATGCCACACCTATCAAAATGCTTGAATGTATGTCATACGGCTTGGGCGTTGAGTACGCTAGTCAGGTAAAATTCGTAAAGAACGCCTCGATAAATATATTCGAGGTCGAAAACGGTATACCCAGAATGATCGAAAAGGATATAATCGAACACCTCAAAGCCCTTGAAAACCAACCAACCCCATTTTGAAAGGATTTCAAATGATACTTTACAACCACTTTGATGTCAACGAAAAAGGACATCTCACTATAGGCGGCGTCGACGCAGTCGACCTTGCCAAGGAGTTCGGCACGCCCTCCTATATTATCGACGAGGAGGTCATCAGAAATAATTGCAGGACCTATCTCAACGCCGCGAGAAAGCATTTTGGAAAGGATGCCCTTCCGCTCTACGCCTCGAAAGCACTCTGCTTTACGGGAATATACAAACTCGTAGCCGAGGAAGGTCTTGGCGTTGACTGCGTTTCGGGCGGTGAGCTCTATACCGCGAGAAGAGCAGGATTCCCCGCCGAAAAGATATATTTTCACGGAAACAATAAAACCGACAAGGATATCCGCGACGCCATAGATATGGGAGTAGGCACGTTCGTAGTCGACAACACGGACGAGCTCTATGCCCTTGCCGCAGAAGCCGAGAAAAGATCGATCACCCAAAGGATACTTCTCAGGATCACCCCGGGTATCGATCCCCATACCCACAAGGCGATCTCCACAGGCAACGTGGACTCAAAATTCGGCAGCGCTATCGTTACGGGTCAGGCAATGGACATCGTAAAAAAGGCGATCGCAGAGCCCTCTCTCGATCTTGCGGGTCTCCACTGCCATATTGGCTCTCAGATATTTGATATCGAGCCCTTTGCCGAGGCGGCTGAGATAATGACCGAATTTATCGCTAAAATCAAATCCGAATGCGGATACGAAATAAGAGAGCTTAATCTCGGAGGCGGTCTCGGAGTCAGATACACCGAATACGACAGAGAAATAGACTACGCCGAGGCGATCGGAGAAATTTCCGCAGTTGTCCGTGGGCTTTGTGAGAAGAACGGCATCACTATGCCGAGGATCATTCTCGAGCCAGGGCGCTCTCTCGTTGCCGCCGCAGGCGCGACCCTTTATACAGTTGGATCGGTAAAGGAGATAACAGGCTTCAAAAACTATATTTCGGTCGACGGCGGTATGCCCGACAACCCGAGATATGCTCTTTATTCCTCTCAATACACCGCTCTTATCGCAAACAGAGCGAGTGAGCCCCGCGACTACAGAGCTACCCTTGCGGGAAGATGCTGTGAGTCGGGCGACCTTCTCGGAGAAAATATGGAGATACAGAGGGCAAAGAGAGGCGATATCCTCGCCGTTCTCGTTACGGGAGCTTACAACTACGCTATGGCGTCAAATTACAACAAACTCCCCCGTCCTCCCATAATTATGATAAAAGGCGGCGTCCCGAGGATCGCTGTAAAGCGCGAAAGCTATGCCGATCTTCTGGCAAACGACGTAGATCTCGGAGATTAAAGATATGCTCAGAACTTTATTCGGAAACGGAGATATAACAGAATACCTTAAGGATCTCCTTCTTTCCCTACCTATCGTGCTTCTCGCCATTTCGGCACACGAGGCGGCTCACGGATACACCGCATACCGTCTCGGAGACCCGACGGCGAAAAATCTCGGAAGACTCACCCTGAACCCTATAAAGCACATCGATCCCATAGGATTTATATGTATGCTTCTCGCGGGGGTCGGTTGGGCAAACCCCGTTCCGATAAATACTCGGAATTTTAAAAAGCCAAGGCGTGATATGGCGCTCTCGGGTGCGGCAGGACCTATCGCGAATATTCTTCTCGGTATGGTCTTTACGCTGATGTATAAATTCGCCTTTCCCGCGCTCAACAAAATGTATGCGGGCGGTATGATATCCTACGAGCTCGGTTTGCTGATACTCGATTTTCTCTTCATCGGAATTTCGCTGAATATCACCTTCGCGATCTTTAACCTGCTCCCCGTTCCGCCCTTTGACGGATCAAGGATATTTTACGCTTTCCTTCCCCCGAAATATTATTTCGGAGTAATGAAATACGAACGCTATATAGGACTCGTGGTGCTTCTGCTCCTCGTCTTCGGCATAATTTCACCGATCGTAAGCTTTGTTTCCACGGGAATTATGAGGCTTATGTTCTTTGTGTTCGGAATCTAAATCAACAAAACGGAGTTTTTCATCAAATGGAAGCTGTGACATACAGACTCGATCAGTTTGAAGGTCCTCTCGACCTCCTTCTGACACTTATACAAAAGAATAAAGTCAGCATTTCGGATATACCGATATCTCTTATATGCGATCAGTATATGGAATATATCGAGAAGGCCGAGGAGCTTGATATGGACGTGGCTTCCGAGTTTATCGTTATGGCAAGTGAGCTGATGCTGATAAAAAGCAGACTGCTCCTGCCGAGAGACGAAGAGGAGGAGGACGACCCGAGAGCTCAGCTCGCCGATGCCCTTCTACGCTATCAACAGGCTAAGGAAGCGACACAGAAGCTTGCGCCCCTATATGCCTTTTACTCCGGACGAATGGTCAAGGATACCGATGAGATCTCGGTAGATAAGACCTTTGTTCACGATCAGGAGGTCACCGACCTCTGTACGGCGGTGAGAAGAATAATCGCCTACAACAACGCCCTCGAAAAGGCGGCAACCACAACCTTCACTCCTATGATAAGTAAGCCTATAATCCCCGTCGAGATAAAGATAGTCTCGATACTCAGAACACTCGAGCAGAGGGGTGCGGCGACCCTTGAGGAGCTTATAATCGGTGAGCAATCACTACCCGACCTCATAGCAAGCTTTCTCGGTGTGCTTGAGCTTGTAAAGGTACGTCGGCTGCTCATCGCCGACGAGGATGAATACGAGAACGCCCTTCTCGGCTCGTCCACAAGATTTGTGCTGAATACCGATGAGAGCACTGTCGAGGAAAGTCAGTATTCGTCGCTTTCCGAAGAACTTTGAGAGGTGATCTGCAATGGAAGAGATCAAAGAAGAAAAATTTGAACAGATAAAGTGTGTTGAAAGCGCAATTGAGGCAATACTCTTTGCTGCGGGATATCCCGTAAAATACACAAAGCTCGCGGAGGTCCTCGGGCTCGATGTAAAAAACACCAAGAGCATTATCGAGCATATGAGCCGCGAGTATAACAGCGAGAAATCCAAAAGAGGAGTCAATCTCCTCCTCTTTCCCGACACCTGTCAGCTCTCGACCAAGGAGCAGTATGCCCCATATATAAGAGAGGCGCTCGGAATCAAGAGAGGCGGAAACCTTTCGGCATCCTCAATGGAGGTCCTCGCCGTTGTGGCGTATAATCAGCCTGTAACACGTTCATTTGTAGATCAGGTAAGAGGTGTGGACAGCGCTTACGCTATGAACTCACTTATAGACAAGGACCTTATAGTCGCCTGCGGAAGGCTTGATGCCCCCGGTCGCCCTATGCTCTACGTCACAACAGATAAATTCCTCCGTGTCTTTGGACTCAATTCCCTCTCCGAGCTTCCCGCTACCGAAACGATGCTCCCTCCCAAGGAGGAAACTCCCATCATCGCGGAAGCAGATCAAGAGGATGAGGACGCGGGAGTGACAGACGAAGCAAACGCAGAATAAAAGCAAACAGAAAAAGATCAAAAAATTCTCAGAAAGGCGGTGACGGCTACGGGCGCACTTATAACGATCTTGGTCATAGCGGCAATTATAGCGTTTATTGCCCTTATAAAAGCGACGGTCGTCATCTCATATTCCGACGAGGTCTGCCTCCACGTCAGAGTGCTTTGCTTTAAAATCAAGATATTGCCATCAAGGGAAAAGAAGCAAAAGAGGTCAATGAGCGTAAAGCAGGCGGAAAAGATAAAAGCAAAGCTCAGGAAGAAAGCCGAAAAGAAAAAGCTTTCCGCCGTCGAAAAGCAAAAAAAGAAGGAAGAAAAAAAGAAGACCAAGGAAAAAAAGAGCATCTCGGCTATCATCTCCGACGTACAGCTCTTCGCCTCACTCGGAGTCCTTGTGATACAGAAATTCTTCAAGCATCTGAGGATAAAGATCGCAAAGATCCACCTCATAATAGCAACCCCCGACGCCGCTACGACAGCGGTAGCCTACGGCGCTGTGACCCAGTCGCTGAACATCCTTCTTCCCGCACTCGAGTCGGTGAAGAACTTTAAGGATATCGAAAAGGCGGATATTTTCGTCGATGCCGATTTCCTTGAGGAAACCCCAACAGTTGATATCAAGCTTGCCTTTTCAATAAGAATATGGCATGTTTTCGATATAGCCTTCTCGGCGCTCGGACGCTTCATAAAGAAAAAGCTGCTCACAGATACCGCCGAGGAGAAAAAATCCCCCTCTCATAAGAGACAGAAAAAAGCAAAAAACAAAAAGAAAACCAAAAAGAAGAAAAAATAATTTACCGAAAGGAAAACTTATTATGGCAGCAGAAAACAAGATCCCCGAAATAATCAGATCCTCTATGGAGAATATCCGCTCTATGGTCGACGCTAACACAGTGGTTGGCGAGCCTATCGTAACACAGACGGGAACGACTATCATTCCCATCTCCAAGATCTCAGTCGGCGTGGCAACAGGCGGTGTTGACTACAACGCTAAGAAGGATGCTCAGCCCAGACCCCAGAACTTTGGCGGAGGCGGAGGAACAGGCGTTCATATAACCCCCGTCGGCTTCCTCGTGGTCGATACCGACGGCGACGTTGAATTCATCAACATCGGTGCTAAGGGCAAGCCCGACCCCGTAGATCAGGTCGCTGACCTTGTTGAGCGTACCCCCGACATAATCGCAAAGATAAAGGACATCTTCTCCAAAGAGCCTAAGGAAACTGTATAAGTAATTTTTAATTGATACCTTCCATATAATCTACCAAGGCTAACCGCCTTGGTAGGTCTTGTCGCGCAGACGGCAAATAATATGAAAGGTATTAAAGTAATGAAAAAAATCGTCGCTCTGATACTAACCATTGCTGTATTTTTCGCATCGGCACAAGCTGTGGCAGCGATCCCCACTGTAGCACCGCCCTCTCTTTCAGCAGAGTCGGCAGTGCTGATCGATGCCGCAAGTCATAAGGTCATCTTTGAAAAAAACGCCCGAGAAAGGCGAGGTATGGCAAGTACCACAAAGATAATGACAGCCCTTGTGGCGGCAGAGATATTCGATCTGAAAAAAGAGGTTACGGTATCAAAAGAAGCGGTGGGAATAGAGGGCTCGTCGGTCTATCTTTACGAGGGCGAGGTCCTCACAATGGAGGAGCTGCTCTACGCGCTTCTGCTTCAGTCGGCAAACGATGCCGCGGCGGCTATAGCTATAGCTGTCTCGGGGAGCATCGAAGCCTTTGCCACGCTGATGAACGAAAAGGCGGCGGAGCTCGGTCTTACCGATACCCATTTCACAAATCCCCACGGTCTCTATGACAACGAGCATTATACAACAGCCTACGATCTCGCGCTGATAACGGCGCGGCTGCTGAGCAACGATACTCTCAGACAGATCGTCTCAACCTATAAAAAATCGCTTCCTATCGACAGCAGCTGCAACCAGCGGCTTATGGTCAACCATAATAAAATGCTGAAGCTCTATGACGGAGCTATAGGTGTTAAAACAGGCTTCACCAAGAAAACGGGAAGATGCCTTGTCAGCGCCGCCGAACGAGACGGACTCACCCTTGTTGCCGTGACACTCTCCGCTCCCGATGATTGGAACGATCACACAAAAATGCTTGACTACGGCTTCTCACTTTATGAGTCGGTGCTCATCGCAAAGGAGGGGGACTTTACCTATAACCTTCCCCTCGTGGGCGCTGAAAAAGATCGCCTCCCCTTGATAAATACGCAGGAGATCCGTTTGACCCTGCCGAAGATCAGGGGTAACGTCTTATGCTCTGTTGAGACTGTACATCGCTTTGAGTTTGCGCCGACACATAGAGGTTCGATACTCGGAAGGGTCATATACAGCTACGAAGGAGCAACAGCTGAGTCTTTGCTTGTCGCGGCACAAAGCATTCCACGTAGAAAATGAAAGGACGTTAAATGGAATCAGTTAAACTGCAAAAATATTTCACCGATTGCGGAATAATCTCGCGCAGAGCGGCTGAAAAGGAAATAGCCGAGGGACGGGTCACAGTCAACGGCACTGTCGCCACCGAAGGTCAGAGAATAATCCCAGGTAAGGATGTTGTGGCTTGGAAGGGCAAGGAGATAACTATGCCCAAATTCAAGAAAAACGTCTATATTATGCTCAATAAGCCCCGAGGATATCTCACGACAATGTCGGACGACAGAGGCAGAAAGACGGTCGCCGAGCTCACTGAGGACGTGGGCACACGTGTCTACCCCGTTGGAAGACTCGATATGGACTCGGAGGGGCTGCTGCTGCTGACCAATGACGGAGAGCTTGCCCTGAAGCTGACTCATCCAAGGCACGAGATACCCAAGATATATCACGTGAGAGTGGCAGGTACTGTTCCACGAGAAAAGCTGAAGGCGCTGAACTCACCTATGGAGATCGACGGATATCAGATCCTTCCCGTCAAGACCGAGCTTGTCTCGATAAAGAAGGAATACTCGGTCCTCAGAATGACACTCTTTGAGGGGCGTAACCGACAGATACGAAAGATGTGTGAGTCACAGGAGCTTGAGGTTCTCAGACTTTGCAGAATAGCTATCGGAAATATAGCGCTTGGCGATCTTGCCCCGGGAAGATGGAAGCATCTGACCTCAACACAGGTCGAATATCTGAAGGGCTCAGCCAAAACAAACAAAAAAAGATAACACGGAAGGATGTAAAAATGCTTAAGGTTTTACCCGTTCAGTCGAAGCTCAAGCAGGAGGAGACCTGCCTGAGATGCGGCATAAAATATAACCCCGACGCCCTCGCCTATGAGGCAACTGTAGATGACAGACTTGCGGGAATATGCCAGTTCAAGGTCACCGCCGAGGGCGGAATAATATACGACCTTGTTCCCGCCCCCGATTTCAATAACTTTGAGGCAATGTTCGTTATGGGCAGAGGAACACTCAATTTCATTGACCTTTGCGGTGTACATAACGCAACCTACGTGGGAGAGGTCAAGGACGCTACCTTGCTCCGTGCCGTTGGCTTCAAGGAAGATGAAGAGGGCAGGTTCGTTATCAACTTAGAAGGATTTTTCACAGATCACTGCCATAATCATAAATAAAATAGAAAAGGGGCTGTCACATTTGGCAAGACCGAAAAAGTCCGAAAATAAATAAAAAGATCCCGTTTGCGACAGAAAAAACGCAAATGAGACACTAATAGGTTGAATTTCTTCGAAATTCTCCATCTTTATGGACTTTTTCTACCGCCGTTTTCGGGGCTCGACGTACGCTTGTACGCCTCAC
>SVSX01000031.1 GCA_015064085.1 Oscillospiraceae bacterium
GTCGGGAATACTACCTAATTTGACGCTTCAATACTATTTTTTTTGACTGCCTTGCGACAGTCTTTTCTCTGCGCTCATTTTTAGGCAAGGCGAAGCACGACTGTTAGTTATCTGTTTCAAACTTTTTTCCTCCTAAAATTTTTTATGTTAAAGAACAAGAGACGGTGCCGTATAAACTCTCGCGGCAAGCTCTTGATTGAGCATATACAAGCTCTTGGGGTCAGATCCGAAAAGCTCCATCTTGGAGATAAGGTCGGTTGCGTTCGTCTCCTCCTCGCCCTGCTCCTTTACGAACCAGTCAAGGAACTGCATCGTACGGAAATCTCTTACGTCGTAAGCCGCGCCGTAGATGTCGTTTATAAGGGAGGTTACGTACTGCTCGTGCTCAAGCCCTGCCTTAAGCACGTCGAGATCGCTGCTGAACACCTTGTCGGGCTTTGCGATAGCCTCAAGCGTTACGGGCATATTTTCGTTCTGCAGGTAGGTATAGAAAAGAATTGCGTGATCTCTCTCCTCCTGCGCCTGAACCATATACCAATTCGCGAATCCGTCAAGACCTCTTGCCTTGAAATAGTTTGAAAAATCCAGATAAAGATAAGCCGAGTAAAACTCCTTATTTATCTGCTGGTTTAAAAGCTCGTGTACCTTTGAATTCAACATAGTACTTCTCCTTTTATGTTATTTTAATTAATGGGTTCAAAATCAGCTGCTCCGTGCTTGCAGAGGGGGCAGATATAATCCTCGGGAAGCTCCTCGCCCTCGTAAACATATCCGCAGATCTTGCAGACGTAGCCCTTCTTGCCCTCGGTCTCGGGCTTGGGCTTCACGTTGTTGAAGTAATAAGAATAGGTCATTGTCTCCTTGTCCGAAAGGACTCTCGCCTCGGTCACCGAGCAGATGAACATTCCGTGAGTGTCAAGATCAACGTACTGCTCGACCTTCAGCGACATAAAGGAGTTGATATATCTCGGCAGGAAAACAAGTCCGTTATCCGAACGAAGGGGCTCACAGTCAGCGAACTTGTCTACATTTCTTCCGCTCACAAACCCAAACGCCTCAAAGACCTTGAAGGGCGCTTCCACCGTCAGACAGTTCACGTTCATTTTGCCCGACTGCTTGATTATATGGTGAGAATAATTCTCCTTGTTTATAGTGACGGCAATTCTGTTGGGAGTATTTGTTACCTGGGTAACGGTGTTGACGATAAGTCCGTTGTCCTTCTTGCCGTCATTGGAGGTGACAACGTAGAGTCCATAGCCTATCTTGAAGAGGGCTGTCAGATCGTTCTTGTTCGCGGTGGAATCCTGCTGAGCAAGATAGTCGCGGCAGAGCTCATCCGCAAGCGCTCCGATCTGTGCCATACTCTCCTCATTGAGAGCCGAAAGTATTCTCACTGTATTATCGGCAAAGGTGAGATTTCTGGAATCCTCAAGCATTCCCTTCATTATCTTAGCCGCGAGAGGCGCCCAGCTTCCGTTCTCAATAAACGCAACAGTCCTGTTGGAATAATTGCGCTCGGTGAGATGATCGATAAACTCACGCATAAAGGGAAAGATATCGGCATTGTATGTGGTGGTGGCAAGAACAAGCTTACTGTATCTGAAGGCGTCGGCAACAGCCTCTGCCATATCGCATCTCGCAAGGTCGTGGACTATGACCTTGGGGCAGCCGTTTGCCTTCAGCTTCTCGGCGATCATCTGGACCGCCTTCTTGGTGTTTCCGTAAACCGAGGTATAGGCAACGACTATTCCCTCCTCCTCGGGCTGGTAGCTTGACCAGGTGTAGTATTTCTCGAGATAGTAATCAAGATCCTCTTTGAGAACAGGACCGTGCAGAGGGCAAATGATGCTTATATCAAGTCCCGAAGCCTTTCTGAGCAGTGCCTGAACCTGAGCGCCGTACTTGCCGACGATACCGATATAGTAGCGTCTCGCCTCATCGATCCAGGGCTCGTCTGCGTCAAGAGCGCCGAATTTTCCGAATCCGTCTGCCGAGAAGAGTACCTTGTCAGTAGAATCGTAGGTCACAATGACCTCGGGCCAGTGTACCATAGGAGCGGTCACAAAGGTGAGCAGATGCTTTCCGAGAGAGAGGGTGTCACCCTCGCCAACAACTATCCTTCTGTCTGCAAAATCCGTTCCAAAGAAGTTTTTCATCATAGTGAAGGCTTTTGCGGAGGCAACAAGCTTTGCCTCGGGATAGGTCTTGGCGAAATTGAAGATATTCGCCGAATGGTCGGGCTCCATATGCTGTACCACAAGATAGTCGGGTGTTCTGCTTCCCAGCACGTTCTGGAGATTGTCCAGCCACTCGTGAGTGAATCCCGCATCCACAGTGTCCATAACGGCTACCTTCTCATCGATAATAACGTATGAGTTGTAGGACATTCCCGCGGGAACTTTGTACTGACCCTCGAAAAGGTCTACCTTCTTGTCGTTGACTCCAATGTACTTGATGTCGTTCGTTATATACATAATTGTCTCCTCTTTTCTTGCCTTTTATTTATGTAAGATCAATCTATGATCCTTCCGTCCGTTGATATCGTAATTACCTGCCAGGGAATGAACTTACCCGATGCCTGAAGAGCTCTCTTGACTGCGTTCTCTATGCCGCCGCAGCAAGGCACTTCCATTCTCACTACCTTTACGCTCTTTATGTCGTTCTGTGAGATTATAGCCGTGAGCTTTTCGGCGTAATCGCCCTCGTCGAGCTTGGGACAGCCGATCAGAGTGATGTGATTTCTTATAAACTCGTTGTGGAAATTTCCGTATGCATAAGCGGTACAGTCGGCGGCTATAAGCAGATTAGCGCCGTCGAAATATGGCGCGTTCACAGGCACGAGCTTGATCTGGCAGGGCCACTGCATAAGCTGACTTGTGGGAGAAGCATATCTCTGCGAGGGCGCTGCCGCCTCTCTTTTTATCGCCTTGGACTGAGTTCCCGGGCAACCGCAGGGGAGCTTTATTCCGTGCTTCTTCATTTTAGCCTCGCGGACAGCCGCCTCGTCGTAAGCGGGGGCTTCTCTTTCTTCAAAGCTGATAGCTCCCGTGGGGCAAGCGGGGAGACAATCCCCAAGCCCGTCGCAATAATTCTCCTTTGTGAGCATCGCCTTGCCGTCTATCATCTCGATAGCTCCCTCGTGACACGCCTCGGCGCAAGCACCGCAGCCGTTGCATTTATCTCTGTCTATTTTAATTATCTTTCTTATCATCTTTATTCTCCTTTTTTAAAAGCATTTTCCGCTCTTGCAGTCCTCAGCAGAGCCGCATCTGAAGCAAAGCTCGTTGGGGCACTGCTGATCCCTGAAAAATCCCACGATGTTCTTCACCGTCGTTTCGGCAATATTGGAGAGCGCCTCTTCGGTGAGAAAAGCCTGGTGGGAGCTTACGATAACGTTGGGCATCGATATCAGCCTCGCGAGGATATCGTCGTCTATGATATGACCCGAAAAATCCTCAAAGAAGAGCTCCGACTCCTCCTCGTAAACGTCAAGACAAGCAGCTCCGACCTTTCGCGACTTGATAGCTGCGAGCAGCGCCTCCGCATCGACGAGCGCCCCTCGTGACGTGTTGATTATCACCACGCCCTTTTTGCACCTCTCAAGCGCCTCTTTCCCGATAACGTGGTAGGTATCGTCTGTCAGCGGACAGTGCAGAGAGATTATGTCACTTTTTTCAAAGAGCTCATCAAGATCGGTGTACCTCACCGTCTCTCCGTCGGCGATCTCCTCGGCGGGGAATTTATCGTAAGCCAGAACCTTCATTCCAAAGCCTCGGCAGATATCAATAAACACCCTTCCGATACGACCCGTTCCGATAACTCCGACCGTCTTTCCGTGAAGATCAAATCCCGTCATTCCCGAAAGACTGAAATTAAAATCTCTTGTGCGTATATATGCCTTGTGTATCCTTCTGACCGATGTGAGCAGCATTGCGATAGCGTGCTCGGCAACAGCATAAGGAGAATATGCGGGAACTCTCAGAACGTGTATCTTTCCGAAGGCATACTTCATATCCACGTTGTTAAATCCCGCGCATCTGAGAGCCACAACTCTCACTCCAAGCTCACAGAGCTTATCGATAACCGCGGCGTTCACCACGTCGTTCACGAATACGCAAACTCCGTCAAAGCCTCGCGCAAGCTCGGCGGTATCCTCATTGAGCTTAGTCTCAAAATATTTAAAGCTAACACCGTTTTCAGCCCCGTATTTCTCAAAAGAGGGCTTGTCGTAGGGCTTAGCATCAAAAAAAGCAAATCTCATATTTCAAAATCTCCTTGATTTTCTGAAACCATTATAGTATAATTATAACGAAAAATCTGTTGAACTTTCAACAAAAGGAGAAATATTTTGAAAAAATATCTGAATATTTTAAAAAAGTGTCCCTTATTTGCAGATATTAGCGACGATGATCTGCTCAGAATGCTCGGTTGTCTCGGTGCGAGAGTCACTTTGTTTGATAAAAAATACACCATCTTCTCGGAGGGCTCACCCGCAAAATATATCGGGATCGTCCTCTCAGGCGCGGCGCAGATAATCCAGATAGATTATGACGGAAACAGAAGCATTCTCAGCGATATCCGCCCCTCGGAGGTCTTTGCCGAGGCATTTGCCTGTGCGGGAGTCGAATCGCTTCCCGTAAGTGTTATTGCCGATGCCCCCTCGGAAATAATGCTGATAGACTGCTCTCATATCCTCCACACCTGCAGTAACAACTGCGGCTTTCATCAACAGCTTATCTTCAACCTTATGAAGGATCTCGCCATAAAGACCACGCTATTTCACCAGAAGATAGAGATCATCTCAAGGCGTACCACAAGAGAAAAGCTGCTGACCTACCTTTCCTTCCAATCAAAGAAGGAGGGCAGCACGAGCTTCACTATCCCCTTCGACCGTCAGGAGCTTGCCGACTACCTTGAGGTAGACAGAAGCGGACTTTCCGCAGAGATAAGCAAAATGAAAAATGACGGTCTGATAAAAAATCAAAAAAATCATTTTGAGCTTTTATAGACAAAAGGGCTGATTCTGATATCTTAAATTTCAGGTCAGCCCTATTTTTATAATTTGTGATATATGGGCTTTCTTCCCTCAAATGTACAAACGTATCCGAATATATCCTTTGCGATCTCGAGAGCACCGTCTATGTACTGTCCCACACGGCTTCCGTCGTGAGAGTCAGAGCCAACGGTGATGATCTCACCCCCAAGCTCACGGAATCTCTTTATAAAATCACGGGAGGGCAGAAAATCTCCGACCCTGTCAACACCGCTGGTGTTGATCTCCATTCCCTTGCCCGACTCAGCCACAGCCTTCATTATCCCGTCGCAGATCTCTCTGTAATCACCGTAGCAAAGGGGGGCGTGTGTAGGATTATGCGCCGATTTGCAAACGTAATTGAGATGCCCGAGAACGTCGTAGCTCTTATGGGTCTTTACGCACTCAAGAGTCTGCAAAAGATATTTTTCGAACGCCTCCTCGGCGCTCTTTCCCTGCCAATACTCGGGATAATAGGGGTCTGTTCCCCCCGCAAAATGCACCGAGCCTATAATAAAATCAAAATCACGGCTTGCGAGAAGCGCCTCAGCCTCGGCGTGATTCCAAGGGGTGAGTCCAAGCTCAACTCCGCGGCGTATCTTCACGCTCTCCGAGGAAAGGGCATCATACGCCGCGCTGTAGTCAGCGAGGCTGAATATATCGTGCTGCTTAGTCGGATCGTCATTGAAATCATAGTGATCTGTAAAGCAAAGCTCCTTGATCCCCGCCCTCTCGGCGGCGATCACTATATCCTTCGGCTCACATACCGAGTCAAAGGAGACCTTACTGTGAAGATGAAAGTCAAACATTCTTTTCTTCCTTCTTTCTGTATTTTATCATAGCGATAACGATAGATGCCATCGTGAGTATATCGCCGACAGCCGAGCCATAGGCACGGCTCTTGAAGTTATAAACGAACCAGAAGGGCGACCCCGCAAGGGAGATACGGCGAATTATCCTCTCATCACTGAGCCAGAAAGCTCCCGTGTGCAGAAGCACACCCGCAATGGGAAGAAGGCTGTAGACATTCTCGTAAAGCAGAAGTCCCGTCACGATTATTACTGCATTCACCGCGATAATGACAGCCTTCAGATGCTTTTTTAAAAAAGGCTTATCCTTCTTCTCGGCTATCACCGACGCGATAGCTCCGAGTATGTCAAGCACCGCTCCGGAAAACGCGCCGAGGAGAAAATACTGAATTATGTACAACGCTCTTGAGGTAACGTTAAGCAGTATTATATTTTTTCTTTTCTTTTGCTGATAACTGAGCAAAAACGTAGCAACAGCAAGTATTCCGAATATCTGTGGAATGATAGGTGGCATATCTTAATATCTCCTTAAATCTCTTCAGCCAACACCTTGCGCTTCTCCCATTTTCCCGAAAGGAAATATATCGTACTTGGTATAGCGTATCCGTAGGGAGCAAGTCCGTATCCGAGGACAAATCCGTAAAATCCCCAGCCGAGGGCGATACCGAAAAGCCAGCTGAGTCCTATTCGGAGAACGACTCCGTCGAGTATAGCGAGGACCATACAAAGCCTTGCGTTGCCGATCCCCTGAATAAACGCTCCGCTTCCCCTCATAAGCGCGAATGCGGGGAACATCCAGAGAATAGCCTTTATAAATACCGAGGACATTTGGTGGACAGCGGCATCGTCCGAGAAGAGCATAAACATTTCTCTTCCGAAGCAGACGTAAAGTATCATACACAGAACGGTAAAGGCGACCGAGAACATCCACGCCTTGTAGACAACGCTCTTTGCTCTCTTTTTCTCTCCCGCGCCTATATTCTGACTTACCATAGGCATTGCGGCATACTGTATTCCCTGACATATCTTGTTTACGATATCGTCTATTCTCACGCCGACACCGAAGGTAGCCGATGCCACAACGCCGACGCTGTTTATCATCGAGTTAACAAAGAGCATAGACACGTTGATGCAGCCCGACTGTATCGCCATAGGCGTTCCGAGACCTGCTATCATACCTACGTATTTACGGTTGAGCTTAAATCTCTCGGCTCTGAAATCAAAGCCAAAGGCTTCGCGGCGGCGGTAAAGATACCATATCGAGAACAAGAACGATGCTGCCTGACCGATAATCGTTGCCAAAGCCGCTCCCGCAACACCCCATTCAAAGACTCCCACGAAGAGAAGGTCGAGCACAAGGTTGACGACCGACGCTATAGCTATAAACAAAAACGGACGCTTGGCATCTCCCATTCCTCTGAGCACGGCAGACACCATATTGTAACCCGCCGTGAAGATAAGTCCGAGAGCGCAGATAATAAGGTAATCCTTCGCCATATCATAGGACTCGGGAGGAATATTCATAAGATGCAATATCGGCGCTTTTAATGAGAGAGCGATCACCGAAAGGACAATAGAAAGAATGCTGACAAAGCTAAAGAGCGTACCCATAATGTCGCTCATCTCCTTTTTCTTTCCCGCGCCAAGGGCTTGAGATATAAGCACCTGACCGCCGTTCGAAAATCCGAGGCAGACCATGGTGGCAAAGTTCATTATCTGACTGCTCTGCGACACAGCGGAAAGCCCCGCCGTACCGACGTAAGCACCGACGACTATCATATCTATCGTGCTGTAAAGCACCTGCATTGCGTTTGACGCCATAAATGGCAGTGAAAACAAAATAAGCTGAAGGGCGATATTTCCCTTAGTAAAATCCTTAGAAATACTCTTTGCGCTCAAAACAAATCTCTCCTAAATTTATCATACCAGAAAATTATACCACATTCACTCGCCTCTGTCAATATCGGCAGCTTCTTTTTGCGCCGTGATCTTTGCGATATAAGCCTTAGGGGTCATTCCCTCCACCTTCGTAAAGACCTTTGAAAAATACAGGGCGTCGCCAAATCCCGAAAGGAGCGCCACGTTCTTTACACTGATGACCCCCTCCTCCATAAGGAATATGGCGTGTTTTATCCTCAGCTCACGCAAAAACTGTGTGTAAGAGATCCCCTGCTTCTTTTTGAACACACTCGAAAGATACTTCGGGTCATACCCGAGCCTTTCGGCAACCGCCGAAAGCGAAAGCTCCGCATCCTTGAAGCTCTCGTGGGTCAGAGATACCATTTTCGCCACGATATCGTCGGTCTCCTTGACCTGCGAGGGAAAACCCGCGAGAGAATAAAGCAACACGGCTTCGCTGAGCATATCTATATTCTCATCACCCGCCATAGCGATACAGTCAAGCCAGAATTCTATGAGTCTCTCTCTTCCGTGAAATATTCTGTTTTCTCGGTTTATCCCGCATCGCTCGATATACTCCCCCGCTCTGCGCCCCCTGAAGGTTATGTAACAGAATTTGAGTAAACCGTTTGCGGGAAAGGATATTTTATCATCGTACATCGCGAAAAAAAGGTCTCCGCGCTTGATAGCATAAAGCTTGTTTCCTATTCTGAGCTCACCCTCCCCATCTGTGGCAAGATAAATAATATATTGGTCGGGAGCGCTTATCTCCTGTGGCAGATTGCTCGTCTCGTATATAAACCTTTCGCATATCAGATCACTCGACCTGTACGGATTGAATTTGCAAATATTCTCAAAGCTCATTTTATCTCCTCCTTTAACACACCTATTATATCATAAATATCAAAAAAGTCAAACTTTTTTACATAATTAAATAGAAATTTTCCATTTAACAAGTGGTTTTTTTAGTGTATAATATCATCATAATAATTATTCAGGAGGTTTTCGCGATGCGAACAATAAAATTCGGAGTTTTCGGTCTCGGAAGAGGCAGCAGCTTCTATGAGAACATTCTCCTCAACAACGGCGAGGTCGTCGCCGTATGCGATATGAGCGAGGAAAAGCTCGCCGACGCAAAAGCCAAGCTCGGCAACGACGTTGCCACCTATACCGATTTCGACAGCTTTATAAACCACAAGGGTCTTGAGGCAGTCTTCCTCTGCAACTATTTCCACGAGCACGCCCCCTATGCCATAAAGGCACTCAAGAAGAATATTCACGTTCTCAGTGAGTGTACCTCAAACGGAACTATGGCTGAGGGTGTTGAGCTTGTAAGGGCTGCCGAGGAAAGCAAGGCGATCTATATGATCTCGGAAAATTACCCCTTTATGATATTCAACCTTGAAATGAGAAGAGTATATCAGAGCGGCTCGCTCGGAAAGCTTCTTTTCGCCGAGGGAGAATATAATCACCCTGTAAACCCCGAAAACATTGAGGAATGCACAAGCCTTATCCCCTACGGAAAGCATTGGCGTATGCACCTTCCGAGAACCTATTACATCACACACTCCTTAGCTCCTCTTATGTATATGACGGGCGCTACCCCCGTACGAGTTACGGCTATGCCCGTGTTCCACCCCTTTACCGACGAAGAATGGACCTGCAAGTGCCGTGTCGGCGACCGCGCTGCAATCATTACCTGCCTCAACGACGACGATTCTGTCTTCAGAGTAACAGGCTGTGCCGCCTTCGGCGCTCACGAAAATTCCTACCGTCTCTGCGGTGATAAGGGTCAGATAGAAAATATCCGCGGAGAGAAGAAGGTACTTCTCCGCTACAACAGCTGGAACATTCCCGAGGGAGGCTCTTCGAGCTCGATATACCAGCCCTCCTGGAACGACAAGGACGCGAAGCTTATCGAAAAGTCAGGTCACGGCGGCGGAGACTTCCTCGTTATCCGCGAATTCTTCAACTGTATTCGCGAAAACAAACAGCCCACCTTCGACGTCTATTTCGCGACGACTATGGCATCTGTTGCGATCCTCTCCCACAGAAGTCTTCTTGAGCGCGGTGTTCCCTACGACATTCCCGATTTCAGAAAGGAAGAGGACAAACAGAAATACGAAAACGATCGTCTCACCCCCTTCTGGTCTCCCGACGGAAGCGCACCCACCATTGCCGATTCCTCACATCCCGACAAAGCTCCCACTGAAGAGGATATGGCTGAATACGACAGAAAGGTCGCAGAATACAGAGCAACCAAGAAATAATAACAAATTTTTCCCGATACTCGGAACGATCTGCTCCGAGTATCGTTTTTTCAGTTCAAAATTTCGTTTTTTTACCAAAAACTATTGACCTTGGAAGGATTTATGGGTATAATATTAGATATATGGCTTTGCCGCCTTTAGCGTTATAGGAGAAAACGGTTGCCCGAGATGAAGAAGCTACTGACTAAGATCAAAGAAAGCGTAATCAATTTTTTAAAATGGCTGTGGATGGAATGCAAGGACTGGCGCACACTCGTGCTCTTTGTCCTCATATGCCTCTTCTTAAGTACGCCTATCTGGCTCGGTTACATCATCGGTTTTCTCTTCAAGTGGGAATGGGCTTTTTGGGTCGCCTCCCTTATCTGGGGCATCTGGATGCTCCCGGGAGCTCCCTTCTTTGCCCTTGCTGTATCGATCACCCTTGCGATAAAAAAGCTCTATGAAAGAAGTCAGGAAAAAAAGGCTGAACGAAAAAATAAAAAATCCTCCTCCGAGGAAGAAAAAAAGCTATAAAATATCGGCATATCTCTTTTGAGATATGCCGATATTTTTGTTTATACTCTTTCCCAGATAGCGTAAAGTGTAAGATCCGAGAAAACGGGGGTAAGGTCGGTAAAGGGACTCATGACCCTTTCGTCAACCACCTTTTTGGTGTACCAGCCCTTAAACTCGTAGCCCTCTCTCGTGGGCACGGGAATATCTCCGTATCCGAGGACCGCGAAATACTCTCCTCTCTTGATGGTACAGCTGGAGGGTATGCCCGAGGGCATAGATGCCAGATGGTCAGCATCGCCGTCATCATCGTTCAGCATAAAGGTCACCTGATAGCTGGTCTCCTCATCGTTGAAGGAAATAACGGTATTCCAAGCGCCGTTTTCCTTCAGATATACGACCTTGTGAGCGGTATCGAAGAAGAAATCTCCGTCCTCGCCGTCATATCTCGAGGGAGTTCTCGCGTCGGTGATCCACTTATTGGGATCTGCGGGACGTGTAAACTGCAGATGCTCTGTATTTCCGTCGGTATATTCAACGTCAATGTAATAGAAATCTCCGTCCTCTGTTGCAACCATAGACGCAATACCGTTTCCGTCCTTGGGAACGGGGAACTTGATTCCCTCAACCTCAGTACCGTCGTCAAATTGGAAGTAGACCTTCATATAGACGATACCGTCCGCATCAGCCTCCATCTTGTGGCTGCAGCTGCGAATACCTATACCTCTGTCTCCCTTGGGGAGATAGATAGGATCTGACAGCGTATTGTTACTGTACTTGAAGACGATATAAGGCTCATTTGTTACAACGTCTCTATCGTCCTCGATACCAATAACAGAAAGACCGTCGGGGATAGGAAATGTAGCGGGCTCTATTTCGTCATTCGTGAAGACCAGCTTGACCATAGTCTGGCGGTTTTCACTGTCGTGCTCGTAAACGATCTGCTTTATACCGTTTCCGTCCTCACCCATAGTTCCTTCTTTTCCCTTGGGGATATAGAAGATGTGAGGATCTACCGCCTCATCGGTATAGTAAATTGTTATCTTCGTCTGTCCATCCGCGAGAAGCTCACTTTCAATAGAGCTTATCTGAAGCATCTCCTCGGAGAAGAAGCCTCCCGACGAGCAACCCGTTAAAAACAGCATCGCTATCATCAGGCAGACAGCGCATACCCGATAGATATTTTTTTTCATAACTTATTCTCCTTTTGCATTGGCAACCAGCTCGGTCACCTTCGGTGTCTCACCGTAAAGATATCCGCCCCTTATAAAGCGGAACTGGAAGGGCTCAAATCCCGTAACGGTTATAACGGTCTTAAGCACAAGTCCCTTCATTTTAGATAGATTCGACGAATCGCTGGAGCCCGAGAGATTAAGATAGCTCTCCATCAGGTCGATCTCAAGCTCTCCGCTGTAGCTCGACGAGTTCTCTGCTCCGCTGACGTTAACCTCGGAAAGGTTAAGTCCTCCGCCGTAGTAAGCGATCGGTATGTTAACGTACTGCTTACCGCTTTCGGGATCTCTGTATGCCGATCCCTGGTTGTTAGCCTTCTGCATAGCCATCGACTTAAGCGGAAATACGGTATCAAGATCGATCTGCGCATCGTAAAGTCCAAGGGAATTTGCCACGTCGGTGATATTCTCCTCAATAAGACCCTCAAGCTCAATAGCGTCTGCGGTCTTATAATCATAGAAGCGGGTATCTCCGAGTATCTCAAGCTTTACGGGATATGATGTACCCGTTACCTGCTTTGCGGTATAAGGCACAAGAGTTTTTCCACCCTCAGACATCATTGAGAAGAGCTGAGTTATCATCGAGGGGGAATTTGTCTCAAGGAATGGGCTGTTGAACATCGATTCAAGGCATATAGACGATATTCCGCTTCTGTAGAAGTAGCAGTTATCTATCTTTGTGCTTCCCTTAAAGTTTCCTTTAAGGTTGCTTTGAGCGTTCAGCGCCGACTGAATAGATTCAAGAGCGCGTCTCATAGCGGCTTTCTCGCTCGACGTTCCGCAGAAATCAACGAGGAATTTGTTGATTATCGCGTCACCGTCAGCCTTCGGCTCAAGGAATTTTCCTATCACCTCGGTCTTGGTGCTGCCGTCGAGCTGTGAAAATACCGCAACGGCATCGGAATCGACCGACACGAACTCGTTAGCGCCCGTCACAAAAAGGAAATTCTGAGAGTTGCTCAGAATACAGTTGGAAACCGTAAGATCCATAGAGGAAAAGCTTCTGAGCACGTTTTTGCCGTTTGATATCTGGCAGTTCTTAACGGTAACGTTTCTTCCCGCCACCTCCATAACAGTTCCCACTGTTGATAGGTTGGCAAGTCGGTCTCCGAACTCACAGTTCTTGATGTTTACGTCATTTACCGTGATGTTGTCTCCGTCAATATACATTCCGATGTTGTCCTGACCGTAAAGAGACACAAGAGGAACGTTATTCGGATCTCCGAGGGAATAGAGCTTCAGAGGTCCTCTGAAAAGGTTATCCGCCGTAAGCTGAGGAATCCTCACCACCTGTCCCGTCTCATCGTTCATAGGAAGGTAGGAATAAGGATAGGTCAGATTATGAAGGTTTATGGTATATCCGTTTCCGTAGAAGTCCTTCTGCACTCTCAGTCCAACCACCACCTTATCGGTGATAGGAGAATATTGAGTATTCGTCTTCACAAATTCATTCCACTGCTCAATAAAGTTTTTATTATAGGTGGTAGTGAAGCGGTAGACCTCCTGGTCAAATGAGAATTTACCTGTTTTCGAATTGTAATTTCCGAAGCACTCCACGTTTGCGTTTTTCTTTTGATATCCGTCTCCGTCCTTAAGGGGCTTGTCGGCATCGTTAAGAACGTACGCGTTGTAAAGTGATTCAAAGGATTTTCTGAGAACGGCGATCTCTCCATTCTCGCTGGTGTTTGTACAATAGAGAAGGTCCTCGTAATTATATACGTTGACACCCTCGTCAACTATCTCAAACTCAAAGCTTCTCGGTGCGGCAAGTCCCGAGGGGAGGGTTATAGTAAGGTTTGCCTTACCCGTGCCTCTTATATCGATAACTCCCGTTCCGCGGTTGAAGCTGATATTGTTCGAATGGCTGATATTCATCTCCTGAGCGGCAGATGTGGGAACTACAAACATAGTCATCTCGATAGATGCCGCCTGACCGATCTTATGATCGTACTCTCCGTAATATATCGTGGAATCGATATTTGTCTGAGAACTGCCTATCTTGGGATAGAGCAATATAGCCGCGTCCTTATAGATAACTCCCGTCATCTGACGGTATACGTTTCCCTTTTTGTTGCTGCAGGTGATTATGACCTCACCCTCGCGAATAGCCTTGAGAAAATACTTGCCGTTTTTCTGGACTATCTCGGCGCAAGGGTCGGGGTCGTCCGAATTTTTATTTTCAACACTCCAGACGAGAGCGCCGTCACCCGAGACCTTATAATATCTCTGGTTAACACCAACTGCCTCGAGCTGATAGGTCGCGTCTGATATCTGGAATGCCTCCATATCGTTATACGACCATTCAATATAGGATATATCAACGTCTATTTTGTTGTATGTGGTATTGACCGTCACAATGCAGAAAACCGAAATAAGGAATGGAAAGATAAGCAGAATTATAAGATTTTTCTTTTTCATCAGTTGATCGCCTCCAATTCCATAAACCAATCCCCTGCCCTGCGCCTTACCTTAAGCACCTGAGGGAGTCCGAGGACGGCAAAGAGCAATATTCCCATAAGGTACATCATAGGCAGCGACACGCCGTTGTACGAAAGGAACATTACAAGGGCAATGTACGCAAAGGGCAATACGTATGAGAAAACGGTTGAAAGATATGACGAGCGCGGCTTTCCGTGACGTATATTCAACTCCTCGCGGAGTGAGATCACGTCAAAAACGAACACCACAACAAGCGTGAGCAATATAGAGAAGAAAGCGGTTATCGGTGTTACTGCCTTTCCGATAAGAAGGACCAGCACCGAAATAAGAAGGAAGAACGCCGACAGCGAATAGGGTATCATCATCTTTATCATAAGCTGCGTCTTGTAGCTTACGGGTATCGTTTTCAGGTTCTTGATCGTTCTCTCCTCTATTGCGATGTATTGGTTAGCTCCCGAGTTTATAATGAGGGTTATCATTATAACGAGGAAGACGTCCATCAGCGCCACAAAGTTCGGGAAAAGCGTCATATAGTAAAGGAAGCTTCCCGAGCTGAAGATCGCGTTCATAGCCGACACAATAAGGTAGAGCAAAAATGGCTGTACCAAAAGCAGACCCGAGAAAGAAAAGATATAGTCGGGGTTCTTGGTGAGCAGGATACACTCCTTTTTTATAAGACCGTATATCTGACTGCGTTTTTTATACTCGTACTTGACCGTCTTGGGCTTGGAATTTGTTGTGATATTTCTTACCCTGTGGAAGGTAAATATGGTTATCGTCAAGCCAAAGAAGAATATTCCTCCCGCAATTCCGAGATACGGGAAAAGACTTGCCGTTTTATTCAACACAAAGATATCAACGAGGAAATTCACAGGTAACGCAACCTCAACGAAGTTGGTTATCCCCGCGATAGACTCCTCGGTAAAAATAAGACTGAGCTCGTTATTCGTGACGAGTCCGACGAAGGTATTGAGTACCGACGAATAGGGTATCACGAGCGCAAAAAGCAATACCACCGAAAGTATGAATTCAAGCAACACGTGCTTTTTAAGGTATTGCAGGAGCATCCACACGGGATATACGAGAAGCAGGGCGATTCCCAGCTCAAATATACTTGCCACAAGCGGATAAAAGAGCGCGGTATAATAGAACCAGACCGATCTTTTGAATATACCGCCGTAGGCGATAAATATGGGATATTCAAAAAGAAGCGAGGTCAGGTAATGAATAGCAACGAGAAATATCAGCTTTGAAAGTATCATTTTGCTGTTCTCTACGGGGTGATTCGCAAGCTGATTTATATCCTGCTCGTTGAAGAAGAGCTTTTTCGCCTGAAATACTCCGCTGACAGTCATAAATGCCGATATGATCACCAAAAACAGCATCATAAACGCGATAGGAGCATTGCTGTAATTCTCGATTTTTTTGAGTATTGCCGAAAACAGAAAGATCTCTATGCCGATGAAGAACGCAACAAACAGCAGCGAGAGCAGTGCCTTGAAAACTCCCTTGACACCGCCTCTTCCGCCTGAAAACATCAGCCTGAAATCCTTTATAAGCAAGGTTAACATTAGCGACTCCTGTATGTTTCCATAAAGATTTTTGAAAGCTGAATACGTCTGTTGGGGTCCTTATTCAGATCAAAGAGCGACACTACCTTTCCCTCGTTGACTATAGCGACTCTGTCGCATATCTTTGCCACAAGCTCGATATTATGCGAGGTAACAAAGACCGTCTTTCCGTGGTTAGCGTACTCTCTCATCATTTTTTTAAGCTCTTCCACAGCCATAATGTCAAGTCCGACAGTAGGCTCGTCGAGCATCCATATCTTAGGGTTGTGCAAAAGACTTGCCACAAGGCAGAGCTTCTGCTTCATACCGTGAGAATAACCGAAAATGGGATTTGAAAGCTCAGCCTCATCAAGACTGAGTCTTCCGCAAAGATACTTGTAATTTCGAACAAAATCTCCCTCGGTGATCTGATAGATACTTGCGATAAATTCAAGATAATCATATCCCGTCATTACCTCGTAGCAGGAGGGCTCGCTGGCTACGTAGCCGAAGGAATACTTAGCGTCGATAGGCTCTTGCTTTACGTCAAAGCCGTCAAGAGTGATAACGCCCTCGTCAAACTTTTTCGAGCCGATTATACAGTCGATGGTAGTTGACTTACCTATACCGTTTTTACCGATAAAGCCGAAAAGCTCTCCCTCGTAAACGTCAAGGTCAAGACCCTTAAGCACCTTCTTTTCTCCATAAGCCTTATGGAGATTTCTGATAGAAATAACGGTCTTTTTCCCGTTGGGATTTTTTTCTTCTGCGGGGGTCTCGGGGACGGTTTTTTCCGCTACCTGATCCTCTGCCGTCGCTTTATTCAGTTTTTTCTTTCCAAAGCCAAGCTTCACGAGATCCCCCACTTTCTGATCTTTCTGAACCAAACCGAGGTATCCTCACCGCTCTCGTCAAACATATAGCTTGACGTACAAATAGAGCAGGTATAAATACCCTCGTCTGTGTCCACGCCCCTCTTTCCGCAAACGGGGCAGTATCTTTTATAAATCGTTTTATCCGCAGACGTCTTGCTTATCTTACTTGCAAGCAGACGGCGGACCAGCTCCTCCTCGGTGCTGGCTTCAACAGCCGAACGCGCCTCGGAATCGGCATAGCTGAGCTCCCAGATAGAGAGCATCTCAGCTCCGTCAACATCATCTCCGTAAAGCTTGACTTCTCCGATCTGCCTTTCGGTCTCAACGTGGAAGCCCACGATGTGCCTTGAGGGTGAATCGGGAAGCTTATGATATTTAACGGTAAGCGCCAAGGCATCGTCCTTGGCATTTTCAAGAGTGATCGAGAAATCCTTTCCTTCGAAAAGATATCCTCCGTTCTCCTGAGAAACCAGCTCAAATCCCGCCTCTCTGAGCTCTCTGAAAAGCAGAATGGTATAGAAGGATCTGAGATCGCGCTTTGTAGCGCTGAGATCCTCATACCTCGCAAAGCTTCTGTAAAATCTGAAGCAGAAGCGATAGAGGCGGTCTTTAAGCAGGATATTCGTGGGCTGTATCTTGTGGGAAATCGGCTTTCCCTTTGATACCTCCCTATAGAAATAGGTATTTTTAATAAACTGTGTTTTTCTTCTGAGTCTGTCGATATCAACTATCACCGAGCCCACCTGACTGCTGTCAAGGGTGCTGTCAAGAGAGGTCAGTGTAGGAAGTCTCGAAAGATAGAAGGCGCTGAATTTAGCAAGCTCCTTATCGATAAGGTCGATGAGGAAGCCTATGAATCTGTTTTCATATATTCTGAGCTCATCTATATGCTGATAATAATATACCTCTTCGGGTATCATTCTTGCGTCGTGAGCCTTCCATAGCTTACTATCCCTGATAGTATTCAGAAACGCCTCCTGACCGATCTGCTGCGCCTGCTCAATTCTGATTATCACCTCCTCACGCTTATTTGAGATATGGGGGTGATATATAATTGAAACAATAACGTTAAGAACAGCCGATACATCACGCAAAAACTTTTTGTCGTTCTCGATCGAAAAGCTCTGAAGCGAGACCTTCTCGAGCGCGTCAAGTCTTTCCGAGAAATTCTCGACTATATTATCGGTAAGAAAGCTTCCTGTGCCGATTATGTAATCGTTCAGCTTTTTTGTTTCAATAAATCTCATAGCTGTAAATTAAAGTGTCTTCATTATCGAGGTGGCAACTCTCTCGGTCATCTTGAGAACGCCAACGCCATAGGTCTTGTGAAGGAGCTGAATAAGTCCGTTAAGAGCGTCCTTAACGTAATCCTCAAAGCGTCCCTCGATCTTGGATACGAGCTTCTTGGAAAGCATAAAGTCGATAGCCGCTTCCTTAGTACCGCCGCACGCCATAAACGCGGGAACGATATTGTCTATCTGGTTCATAATTCTGTTACCGATAGCGATACCGAACTGCTCATAAACGTATTCGCAGATGACGTTAAGTCTCGCGAAATCCTCGGGAGTCATACGGTAGTCAGCGTTTGCGATAGCCTCGTTGTAAAGCGATCTGAGCTTGGACGCGCTGAGCTTAACGGGGTTTGCGTTTCCTTCTGCCTCGAAGGGAGTGTTCTTATCGCTGAACTCCATAGTGATAGCACGGTCGTAAACCTTATCTGTGATAGTGAAGGTAGAGTCGTCCTTGTTAGCAGTACCGACGAAATAGCAGTTCGTGGGTATCTGAACAAAGCCGTTCTCGAGCTTTATGGGAGGAACGAAATCGTAAGGAAGCTGCATGATCTTAAGCTTCCAATCCTCCTCAGGATACTCGAGGACAGAGAGAAGGTCTGCGAAGTAATACTCAACACGGGAGATGTTCATCTCATCGAGAACGAAGAAATGGATCTCATCGGGATTGTAGTTAGCGTGATAGAGCTCTATAAGGAAGTCTGTCTCGGAATAGTTTGTCGAGAACTCGTTAAAGAATCCGAGAATATTGGACTTATCTCTCCAGGTTGCCTGAACGGGCATAAAGAGAACTCGTCCGTTAGCGAACTTAGCAAAGTATCTGGGGAGCGAGGACTTACCCGTTCCACTAAGACCCTCAAGGATCTCAAAGTGAGAAGCGGCAAATCCACTGATAAAGAATCTTATAACGTCGGGCTCGAAGTAGAGCTTCTCTTCCTTCGACAGATAGTTTCTGAATCTGTCGCAAAGCTCGGAAAGCGTTATATCATCGCTCTCAATGCTCTCGATAACGTATCCGTCGTGCTCTGTGTCAAGACGGCAGAGCGAGGGGAAAACTCTTTCTCTTTCGCCTATCTCAAGGGAGGACTTTACAGCGGTCTCGCCTTCGCCGTTTCCGACTCCGCCACCGCCGCCTGCGCCGCCCGCACCCGCACCGTTTGCGGCAACGTCGGCGTCAGCCTCGATATCAAATGAGCTCTTTACGTCCGCGTCCTCAAGATCCTCGTCGTCAAAGATCGGCTCAGTGTCATCGCCAAAGAACTTAAAGGGCTTGTCGACGTTAATAAAGTTAACAACGAGCATAGTTGCCGCGCCGATAATGAGCGCGAGAACAATAAAGATACCCGTAGCAAGACCCAGCGACTGGCCAATGAAAAGAAGCATATTCTTGATGTTTTCGCCTGTAAGAGGCTTCTGGCACAGAATACCTATTCCAAGAGAAAGAGCGGCACAAAGAAGCACCGTCAGTGCGTACACGCCGAACATCTTGGGAGAGAAGGGCTTCGTGCCATTGACGGTAGCATATCTCTTTTCATAGATAAGCGCCGTTACCATAACGATTATGTAAATTCCGATGAGGATAAGGCAAAGATATCCCAAAAGACCGGGAGTGATCGAGCGGAATCCCATTGAGTTAGCCATCATAGCGATAGGATTCTTCTTATTCACAAAGGACGCCGCACCGTCAAGACAAGCGCCCGTGAATATGAAGATAATCGCATAGAACACGGAAATCGCGATCGCTATCAGATTTTTTCTTGTAAAAATTGTTTGAACCATAATTTATTCTCCGTCGTCGTCCCCCGTGCTTTCGTCGCCGCAAGGCTCGCCGTCACGAGGCACGGAAGTATTATCTTGAGCGTCATCACACTCAGAAATTAGAGTCTTTGAAACAAATCCGTTCTCATCGAAGGTATATGCGTAATTTTTAAAGTAAACAGTTTCAACGAAGGAGGAGTCGATAGAATCATCCTTGACCGTTTCAGTTTTAAAATCAATTGACTGCTGCAAAAAGAGCAATCTTTCTTCTCGAGCGAGGTAGATTTTGTTCCCCACGTTTTCGATCATAAACAGGCAATAGATCACCGCGGCAACGGTGAGGATTCCCGAATACGACTGTAAAAACATAACGAACACGCCTATATAAGGTATGCGTGTTCCCGTATATTCACCGAGCACGTCCTCAAGCGCGGGCTTGTATTCGTCATCGGCATTGTTGGAGTCACCCCTTGTTACAAAGCGGACTCCCGAGGGCGTGTCCTGAAAGCCCACAATCCTGTGGATAACATTCATCCCCTCATCGTTAACGAAAGCTATTACGTCATAGAGCCCCAGATCGCTTGCCGACTCGACCTTTTGGAGCACTATCATATCGTAGGTATTAAATTGGTTGTTGATGTTGGCAAGGTAGGGGTTTGCGGAATTCTTCTCGCTCATAGAGCCCGAAGCCACGGCTATAACTCCCTTGCCGCCGAGCATAGCCACACCGTTCACGACCTTGCTGTAGATCGATATAAGCAGAAAAGGTATCAGAAGGACCACGAAAGCTGTGAGAATTCCCTTCTTCACCGCTCTGAGTATTTTTCTGTGCTTTTTTGCGTTGTTAATGTTGGTAAGTATCGTCTCGTCGATAAGCTCGACGTCGCACTTACCCGATTCATACTCCGCGACCGCGGAGTTGGCGTAGGTTCGGTATAATATAGTAAATATTACAGCGAAGCTTGCTACGCCAACTCCCGTCACAATAGGTGCAATAAGATCAATTGGATTCATACTTCCCTATCAGTTGACAGTAGCGTGAACGATAGCGTAGTACTTAGGAATGGGCTTCTTGTTGTATTCTACTTCCTTCTCAGCCTCTGTCAGAGCCTCAAAAGTTGTATTGTATTCGATACCGTGCATAGTAGCCTTGAACTCGTTGAGAGTTGCCTTAACTACCTCGTATTCGATCTCATCTCCCAAAGGAGCTTCACTTTCAGCCTTTTCCTCATCGGTGTAAGTCTTGTCGAAATACTCACCGGGGTTAATACCGTCAAACTTCTCGCCCCAATTAAACTTAAGAGTGAGAATGAAGTTAACAGTCTTTACACCGCCCGTCTCACTGTATGTGTAGGAGAGGAGACCGTCCTCGCTCGAACCGGTCTCATCGATAGCATTACCGATAGAGTATGTGTAAACGTAGTAATTTGCGTTCTCATGCTGCACTGCGGTAGCACCAGTTTCGATTTTGAAGTTCTCGTGAGGAACGATAAATCCTGCAACGATAGCGTTATGTACCGTCTCGGGTACGTAGAGCTCAACAAAGTGGTCGGAAGCGTTCTGGTAGTTAACGATAGTCCAACCGATTCTGATGTCAAGATCCTCGGCGGGATCTTCAGGCTTTTGGCTGTGGCGGACACGGCCCTCGTCATCATCGCGCTTAGGCTCGAAAGTAAAGTTCTTTACGTCAGCCTTGGGCTCGGTATCTCCAACCTTGTCAACGAAATAAATATCCTTCAGCTCAACGTTAGCCTCGGTAACAGAACCTACCTCGACCTCGCCGCTTGTCGATATCTTAGCATCCTGCGAGAGGACCCAAGCCGCAAATCCCGAAGCGGTCATAGCGACACAGGTAAAGATAGACGCGCCGAACATAATGAGCTTTCTCTTATAAGAACGTCTTGTAAGACGCATAGCCTTTCCCTTTTTCATTGTTATAAACTGCCTTTCTGCGAAAGGCATCGACGGGGTTATGAAACCCTCGTGCGCTTTCGCTTTTTGTTAATAAATTTGTGGTAAAATATAGTTAAGAGCCGGCAAACTAAGCAAC
>SVSX01000032.1 GCA_015064085.1 Oscillospiraceae bacterium
CAGCGGTCTGTTGACGCGATGGTCAGGGTCGTGCGCGAAAATTCTCAGGGAATACGCGTCATCAAGGCACTTTCAAAGACCGATTACGAGCGCAGACGTTACGACAAGGCAAACAAAACTCTGATCGCCGACGAGACTCACGCGAGTACCACGATGGCGGCGTCCAACCCCACGGTTACTCTGATCCTGAATTTCGGACTTGTGGCGGTCATTACCGTCGGCGCGCTGAGAGTCAACGGCGGACTTACCGAGACGGGTAAGATCATTGCGTTTATTCAGTATTTTACCATTATCTCCAACGCGATGATAGGTATAACCAGGATATTTGTCCACTCCTCGAAGGGCGTTGCCTCTATGAAGAGGATAGAGGAGGTAATTTCGACAAGGAAGGAGCTTCTGAGACAGCCCGAGGAGAGCTACCCCACTCGTGCGGACGAGCCATATCTTGTTTTTGATAATGTTTCTTTTTCCTACGTTGGCAAGAAAAATAATCTTTCCGACATATCCTTTTCGGTGGAGAAGGGCGGTTCTCTTGGAATTATCGGCGCAACGGGAAGCGGAAAGACCACGCTGATACAGCTTCTTATGCGCTTTTACGACGTTTCCGAGGGCGCTATACGGATCGGTGGCAGAGACCTTCGGACTATGTCCCAAGCGGAGCTGAAGGAGAAATTCGGCGTCGTAATGCAGAATGATTTTATCTACCGTGGAACTGTCGCTGAAAATATCGATTTCGGACGCGGTCTTGATATCTCAGAAATCAAAAGGGCTGCCGAGCTTGCGCAGGCGGCGGAATTTATAGATAATTTTTCCGACGGATATGACCACGAGCTCAATTCAAAGGGAACGAACGTCAGCGGCGGACAGAAGCAGAGGCTGCTTATAGCGAGAGCTCTCGCGGCTGATCCCGAGATACTTATTCTTGACGACGCCTCATCGGCGCTCGACTACAAGACTGACTCAAATCTGAGAAGAAGTATAAGAGAGAATTTTTCCGAGACTACCACTGTAGTGGTAGCGCAAAGAGTCAGCTCGGTTATGAACTCCGATCTGATAATCGTGCTTGACGAGGGAAGAATGATCGGTATGGGTAAACACGAGGAGCTACTTCAGAGCTGTCCCGTTTACAAAGAAATAAGCGATTCGCAGATAGGAGGTGCTTTCCTTGAATAGTGGAAGAGGACCTGCCTCGTCCCGCAACGCGGGAGCGTATCAGCCGCAGGACAAAAAAGCGCGGTCCAAGGTACTGAAGCGGATAGCGAAATATCTGCTTGAGCACAAGCTTACCGTGATAGTCTGCTTTGTAATGATGCTCGTGTCGAATCTTCTGGCACTTGCCGCCCCGAAGCTCTCTCAAAGCGCAATAGACGCAATAGAGCCGGGTGTCGGCGCTGTGGATATGAGAAAAGTGGTGCTTTATTGCTCACTGATGCTGCTTTTCTACGCCCTTTCGGCGGTGATGTCATTTTTACTTGCCATAACTATGGTTCGCCTTAGTCAGAAGATAGTTTACGATATGCGAAAGCAGCTGTTTGATCATCTGCTTGAGCTTCCCGTTGGGTATTTCGATACCCACGCAACGGGCGAGATAATAAGTAGGATATCCTATGATATCGATACCGTCAACGCGTCGCTGTCTCACGATCTTTTGCAGATATGTGCAAGTATAGTCACGGTTGTCGGGTCGCTCGTTATGATGATATCGATATCCCCCGTGCTTATCGTTGTCTTTGCGTTTACTGTGCCTATGTCGATAATCTACACAAAGCACAGATCCTCAAAAACTCGACCGCTTTTCCGCAAGCGTTCGCAAAAGCTCGGAGAGCTGAACGGATACGCCGAGGAGATGCTGTCGGGACAAAAGACGATCAAGGCGTATAACAGAGAAGAGGTAATATGCGATCGCTTTGAAAAAAAGAACGAGGAAGCGGTTGCGGCGTATTATGCCGCCGAATATCACGCCGCGGTCGTAGGACCGACGGTAAACTTTATCAACAATTTTTCACTCTCGCTCGTGACGATGCTCGGTGGAATATTCTATCTTTTCCACATTATGAACGAGACGGGAGCGGCATCGATACTGCCGATATTTACGATCACTCTTGGAGGTGTATCGGCATTTGTCCAGTATTCGAGAAAATTCGCAGGACCAATAAATGAGTTTGCGAATATAGTCAGCGATCTTCAATCTGCCTGTGCCGCCGCCGAAAAGGTGTTTGCGGTTATGGACGAGCCCCCCGAGCTTCCCGACGTGAAAAATGCCGAGGTGCTTTCGGAGGTTGAGGGAGAGGTCGAGCTTAGCGGTGTCAGATTTGGCTACAATCCCGAAAAAACCATAATCAAGAATCTGTCAATAAAGGCGGACAAGGGCAACGTGATCGCGATCGTCGGTCCTACGGGAGCGGGAAAAACGACTATCATAAATCTGCTTATGCGATTTTATGACGTCAACGGTGGAAGAATAACCGTTGACGGCAAGGAAATACGGGAGGTGACCCGTGAGAGCTTACGCTCGGCTTATACTATGGTGCTTCAGGAGACCTGGCTCTTCCACGGAACGATATTTGAAAATATCACCTACGGAAAGGAGGGCGCGAGCCGAGAGGAGGTCGAGGCGGTGGCGAAGATGGCAAGGATACATAACTATATCGAGTCACTTCCCGACGGATACGACACCCTGCTTTCCGATGACGGCGTCAATATATCAAAGGGTCACAAGCAGCTTATAACCATTGCCCGCGCGATGCTTGCCGACGCGCCTATGCTTATACTTGACGAGGCAACCTCGAATGTCGACTCAAGAACAGAGCAGAAGATCCAGGAAGCAATGTACAAGCTTATGGAGGGGCGTACCTGCTTTGTGATAGCGCACCGCCTTTCCACGATACAGAATGCCGACAATATCCTTGTGGTTAAGGACGGCAACGTTATTGAACAAGGAGATCACGAAGCGCTTATGAGGGCAAAGGGCTTTTATTATTCCCTCTATAACTCACAGTTTGATTCGTGATCTTAAAAATAAAAAAAGGAGAATAAAAATGTCAAAGAACATTACCTTGGCGGCGCACAGAGGATACCGCCAGAAATTTCCCGAAAACACAATGATCGCCTTCAGAGAGGCACTTAAGCTCGACATCGACTCTATAGAGATGGACGTTCATATGACGGCTGACTATAAGATGATCGTTATGCATGACGGCGCGCTTGAAAGAACTACAACAGGCAAGGGAAAGACCTGTATGCTGACCCTTGAGGAGATAAGAAAGGCAGACGCGGGAATAAAGTTTGGTGAACAGTTCGCGGGGGAGAAAGTACCCACTCTTGAGGAATTTCTTGAGCTTATGCAGAGCCGTCCCGACGTAAAGGTACTTCTTGAGCTTAAGGATTACCCCGAGGAGCTTGGAGATTTTGCTTACGCTTCCTGCGAAAATGCCCTCTCGCTTTGCAAAAAATACGGAATCTGGGGCAAGGACAGACTTGTAGTCATTACTTTCTCGTCTGCTATATGCGCTTGGATAAGAAAGAAGCACGTGGGCGAGGATATCGTTCTTCACGGCTTCTATCCCAAAAAAATTATGAAGGGCTCGGACAAGGAAGATCCGTATCCTTACCTTGACGAGGTCTGTATCTTCAATAAGCCGAGTGAGCTCGACGGCAGACCCGCAGCTCCCACAACACCCGTTGTCGAAAAGCAGATATTTGATAATTTCAGAATTATGGGTATAAGACCCTGCGTCTATTTCTCCTGGAATACAAATGAGGCTGATTATAAGCTCGCTCTTGAATACGGCGCTGAGGGCTTTACCTGCGATGATGCTTATGAGTGCGGAAAAATACTTGACAAGCTCGGAGCAAGAAAGCTGAAATAAAGTTGGAATTGGGTAAATTATTTTTACCTTTGTGATTGACTTCTCCTTCGGGATATGTTAAAATAAATATAAGCTTAATGGGCTGGGAGCAAAACGCTCCGAGCCCATTGTGCTACGGAGGTGGAGAATGAATATAGGTGAGAAGATAAAGAGACTGAGAAGCGAAAAGCTTATGACACAGTCAGAGCTCGCGGGAAGTGTTATAACGAGAAATATGCTTAGCTGTATAGAGAACGGAAGCGCGACCCCGTCCCTCGGAACGCTGAGGCATATTGCGGCAAAGCTCAACGTGCCAATAGGCTATCTCCTTGCCGATGGCGAGGACGAGGTGATATACGCGAAGCTGGCTCAGATCTCGAATATAAAAAACGCGTATCTCTCGGGTAACTACAAGATATGCCGTGATATATGCGCCGAGAGCGGGATCGATGCCGATGATGAGATATATCTCATTCTTGCCGAATGCGCCCTTTCTCTCGGGGTTGAGCTCTTCAATTCGGGCTCACTCAGAGGCGCTTGTTCTTACTTTGACGAGGCAATAGAGATATCGGATAAAACGATATACAACACCGAGCATATTGTGGCTATAGCGACCGCCTATTTCAGATATATGAGGACTATCTCTGCAACTCTTTCCTCGGATATGATAGACGAGAGCGAGAGTGATATCTTTATGGCTATGGGAGATGATTTCGCAAGATATGCTATCGCCTTTGAAGTTCTTGAAAACGGACAGAGGGAGCTGGCTCAAAACATTATTTCCCGACTTGACGGGGAGCTTCCGTACAGCCTCCATATAGCGGCGAGGCTTAATATGGCGGAAGGGCGGTTTGACGAAGCACACAGTCAGCTGTATAAGATACTTGTAACCCCTCATAAGATACAAGAGCCGATAATGTATTTTGTTTTTTGCGATCTTGAGATATGCTGCAAGGAGCTGAATGACTTTAAGGGCGCGTATGAATATTCAAAGGACAAAATGGAAGTGCTGCAGAAGCTGCTGACCGAAAATTAAAAAAGCCTTGAAATTCAAGGCTTTTTTAATTCGAGCTTAGCGAATGTGTATAGCGACAGCGCGTAGACTATCACGAGTATCAGAAGGTCTGAAATATAATAGGTGATCATCCAGACGGCATCCGAGAGGGTACTCGGGAGACCGATGAAGATATCGTAAATTATCCTTGTCGCTATTCTCACAAAGGAGAGGATAGCACCCGAGTAGAGGGCGGAAACGTGAAGGGGATTGCCGAGGTTGATGATTTTTTTGTCACTTGCGTTTATTACACTTGACACACCTTGTGAGGCGGTTCGTTTGTAAAAGCTTTTCATTGCCGACGAGGCAACGAGGACGACCGAGACGGCTATTGCGGTGTCAAGGACAAAGGGAAGTATCACCGAAAAGGCATCTCCTGTGCTGAGTGATCCGTAGCCGAGAAAGGTGATAAGCAGGTTTGCGGTGTAGCGAAGGAAGCAGGCTGCCGAAAAGACCATTATCAGCTTGACAGTGCCGCCCGACCCGAATTTCGAGGTGGAATAGATAAGCGCCGCAAAGCATATCGAATAAGCAAAGACGTCTACGATATCAATTACTATGTCGAGGATCTCGGGGATCGCGGTGACAGAAAAAAGGACGTCCGAGCAGGTATAGATATATATAGGCGCAAGGACCAGCGAGGAAAGAGAGAAGAGTATCGCTGAGGAGATTATAACAAGGAGGGAGAGCCTCCTTTTTGTTTTTTTGACTTCGATCATATTTTCGTTTTTATTCAACATAAAGAGCTCCGTTAATATATTGTCATATTATTTTATCACAAAAGAGAGGAAAAATGGTTATATTTTTGTAAATATTTATAACTTGTGTGATATTTTTTTGCGTGGGATCATATTTTATTCTGAATTCATAGAAAGGAATGGAAGAGCTATGTATTTCGGAGAAGAAAGGTCGATCGATTTTGGAAAGAGGAAAATACTCGACTACCGTGTTCCGATGGATTATTCGGTAATGATGCAGTATCTTAATGAGCTTTCGGCGAGATACCCGTTTCTGGGTATCGGCTCTCTTGGGGAGAGCATAATGGGGCGGAGCATTCCCGTGGTGACCGTCGGAGAGGGGAAAAAGGCTGTTCTGTACGTGGGCGCTCACAGCGCGGGGGATTGGATCACCGCTATACTTCTTTTGCGGTATATCAACGAATATTGCGAGATATTCAGCCGAGGCGGTGGGATATATAATTTATCGTCGGAATATATCTTCAAGAACAGAACCGTATATATCGTTCCGATGCTTAATCCCGACGGAGTGGATTATCGGCTTAACGGAGTTCAAAGGGAAAATCCTCTTTATGAAAGGGTTATAAGGATGAACGGCGGAGACGATGACCTTTCTCTTTGGGAGTCTAACGCCCGCGGCGTTGAGCTGAAGTTCAATTATAACAGCCAATTTCCCGAACATAAACGGCTCGAGGCAGAGCGTGGGATAGGCGACGGAGCGTCTGCGGGGTATAGCGGAAATATGCCCGAAAGCGAGCCAGAGGTGGTCGGACTTTGCAATTTTCTCAGATTTAACGAGGAGATAGGAGCGGTGATAAGTCTGCATACCAAAGGGGAGCGTATCTGCCTCGGTCACTGTGACGGAACTGTACCAAGAGCCGCCGAGATCGGAGGAAGACTGTCGAGAATAACGGGTTATAAGCTTACCGAGGGGGATCACGGTCTTTGCGGCTGGTATATGACCGAGATCGGGAAGCCGTCCTTTGCTATTGAATGCGGAAGGGGCGAGAGAAGCTTGTCGCTTGTTGACGAATTCGGAATATACACCGCGCTCAGAGAGATGTTATTTACTGTGCCGACCTTAATATAAGGTAAGGACCGTGTCATTTTGCGCTTTTCGCGTATTGATGACTCGGTCCTTTTTTGATGATGTGACACTATTTGGTTCAAAAATTTTATTTATAAAGATAAATATTAAGAGTAAGGATAAAAATTTTCTTGTTTTTTTTCTGCATATGCAGGGAATAATCGGTAAATAATTGCCGCAAACGCTTGAAAAAATCAAATGAGTGTGTTATAATTAATATGTGTTTCTATCTTTATAAGGAGAATGAAATGGAAAAGAGCAGATATATCGAATGCGGAAAGATAATAAATACCCACGGTATAAGAGGGGGTATCAAGCTTGAAAGCTGGTGCAATACCCCCGCGGATCTTGCCGCGCTTAAGAGAATATATATAAAAAAAGGCGGAGAGTACGCCGAGAAAAAGGTCACGCGGGCATCTGTATTCAAGCAGTTTGTTATAGCTGAGCTTGAGGGGGTTGACGATCCCGACAAAGCTATGGCGCTGAAGGGTGTTGTTGTCTATGCGGCAAGAGAGGACTTCAAGCTCTCAGAGGGAGAATATTTTATAAGCGATCTTGTGGGACTTGAGGTTATCGACGCCGACAACGGAAAGGTATATGGAACACTTCTCGAAATGATAAACCGAGGCGCGTCCGACATATACGTTGTGAATACCCCATCCGGTGAGAGAATGATCCCCGTGGTAGACGAGTTTATCGACAGAGTGGACCTTGATGAGGGTATCTTTGTGCGTCCTATTCCCGGTATGCTTGAGGATTGAGGGATCAAAAATGAGGTTTGACATTATGACGCTTTTTCCCGAGTTCGTTGACGGTATACTCAATGAGAGTATTATCGGAAGAGCGAGAAAAAGCGGAGCTATAGAGGTACAGTGCCACAATATAAGAGACTATTCCGAGGACAAGCACCGCAGGGTGGACGATACCCCCTACGGTGGCGGTAAGGGAATGCTTATGGCAGCGCCGCCTATCTATAATTGCTTCAGGGCAATAACCGAAAACAGAGATGAAAACGAGAAAAGACGGGTGGTCTTTATGTCCCCCGCGGGTCAGGTCTTTGATCAGAGAAAAGCTGAGGAGCTTGCGACCTACGATCACGTGGTGATACTGTGCGGTCATTATGAGGGAGTTGACCAGAGGATAATCGATGAGATAGTCGACGAGGAGATATCGATAGGTGACTTTGTTCTGACGGGGGGAGAGCTTCCCGCCTGCATAGTTACAGACAGTGTCGCGAGACTTGTGGACGGTGTGCTTTCCGACTCTGAATGCCATATAAAGGAGAGTATATCCAGCGGTCTGCTTGAATATCCCCAATATACGAGACCCTATGAATTTCACGGCGTGAAAGTTCCCGACGTCCTGATCTCGGGAAATCACGCAAATATAGACAAATGGAGACTCGAGGAGTCTTTGAAAAAGACGGAGGAGAGACGCCCCGATCTTCTTGAAAAATACAAAAAGGAGTGACTTGCTTGAAAAGGAAAAGGAAAAACGCCGAGCCGCAGTATTATGAGACTGTGAAAAAGGCTTCCGGTGGACTCAGAAGAGTGTTTGCACTGAGCATTATTTTAAACTTAATAGACAGATTTACCAATGCCGTGTACAAAGCTCTTGAGAAGGGTCTTATCGGAAGGATATTAATGGCGTATTCCTCTGAGGAGAAGGCGTTTGAGCGAGGCTTTGTGAAGGAATACTTCGTGGGGCTCGGTGGGCTTGACACAAAGCTCCATAAGCTGAGGCTGAAGTTCTCCGAGGCAGTTGAAACAAGCTTCTTCCACGGAGTTTTGAAGAAGTTTTTTGCGGCGCTTATGTCAACGTCACTTAAGTGTTACGGAAATTTCCTGTTCTTTTTTGGATTTTATTCGATCGTTATCGGTATCGTGAGAGGAATAATCCCCGGGCTTAAAGCGGTGGGAATGGATTTCTTCATAACCGATCTGTCGATCATGCTGCTTTCATTCCCGCTTATTACCTCCAAGCAGAGTCTTGCGAAAGCCCTTGGAACGGGAAGGATCACGAGACTTATTGTCTTCGACGTTTGCGGATATAAGGACGAGTCCTTTGAGATATCCGCCAAGCAATCAAAGCTCAGAACAAACGTCGCGGTGTTTACCGCTATGGCGGCGGGGCTTATGACTCTTGTGCTACCGCCGATCTATGTACCGATGTTAATCGTCTCGATGCTTTTGCTCGGAATGGTAATATCTACGCCTGAGATCGGTGTGGCGGTCAGTATATTCATAACACCGTTTCTTGTTTTCTTCGATGGCTCGTCGATAATGCTTGCAATGCTCGTGCTGATAACGGCGATGTCCTACGGAATAAAGCTTATCAGAGGCAAGAGAGTATTCAAGCTCGAGCTTCTTGATCTTACCGTGCTTCTTTTCATCGCGGTGGTATTTATGTCGGGTGTTATCACAGCAGGAGGAAGACTCTCCTTTGCTTCCGCGCTGATCTCCTGTGCGCTTATGCTTGGATTTTTCCTTACGGTAAATCTGATACGCAGTGAAAAATGGATAAACAGATGTATAACAGCCTTTGCCTCCTCGGCGGTCATCGTCGCGATCATAGGAATTCTCGAGTACGTTCTCGGCTTCTCAAAGGTGGCTTGGCTTGATACTGAATATTTCTCTGATATTGAGGGCAGAGTAGTGTCTCTCTTCGAAAATCCAAACGTTCTCGGTGCTTACCTTGCGATGGCGTTTCCGTTTATAATCGCAAAAAGAAGAAAAGCCGAGACGGGCAAGGGAAAGGTGCTCGGAGCTATTTCCGAGCTGATAGTTCTTTGCTGTGCGGTACTGACTTGGTCGCGTTCGGCTTGGTTGGCGCTTATTCTCAGCACGGTGCTCTTCTTGCTTATCAACTCACGCAAGACCTTCAAGGCACTTATCGGCTTTGCGTGTCTGATACCCTTGGTCGCGTATTTTATGCCGAGGAGTATAGTCAGAAGATTTATGAGTATAGGAGATCTTTCGGATTCCTCAAGCTATTACAGAGTGTACACCTGGAGGGGAACGATCGACGCGATACGGGAGCATCTCTTCGGCGGCGTTGGCTACGGAACTCAGGCTTACGCCGAGATATATCCTCAATATGCCTACGCGGGAATTGAGGCGGCTGAGCACAGCCACAGCCTGTTTTTGCAGATACTCTTTGAGGTCGGAATATTTGGGTTTATAATATTCGCGGTTATCCTTCTGCTCTTCACGCAAAAGAATTACGAATACTTCAAGAGGGGTGAGGACCGATCGGCGGTCCTGTATGCGTCGGCGGCGTTTTCAGCGGTGGTTGCAGCGTTGATATACGGACTTTTTGACCATCTCTTCTACAATTACAGAATCCTTTATATCTTCTGGGTGATAGTCGCCCTCTCTTCGGCTTGTATCAGGTATGGGGAGAACGAAACGCGGAGAAAGCAAGTTATAGAATACAGCAGCTCGGAAAACGCGTCTATAGATATCTGAGCTTTGGAAAGGAATTTTGAAAATGAAAAAAAATGTGAAGCAAGCCTCGGGCGCTCAATCGGATAAGAAAGCCCGTAGGGGATTTAATTTCATAGACGTTATTCTGATATTGCTCGTGCTTATGATCATTATTGCGGCGATAAATATATTTTCGCCGATGTCGATCATAAAGAACCTGACGGCGGACAATACGCATACAATAGAATATACCGTTGAGATACTTGGAGTCGACAAGGAATATATCGAGCTTATTGAGGCTAACGACGCGGTGGTTGACTCGGTCTCGAAATATTCTCTCGGCAAGGTCGCGGTAGTGAAGAACGACACGCAGTACTCGGTGCTCGAGTACAGCGAGGTCGACAAGGCAGGTGTACTTGCTATATATCAGGACAAATACAATCTCGAGGTCACCATAACCGCCGAGTGTAAATACAACGCGGGAGAGGGATACTCGGTAAACGGCAAGAGAATTGCGGTCGGTGAGAAGCTTTATTTGAGATTTCCCGACTTTACGGCAGAGGGCTATTGTACCGATCTGTCAATAAACGCTTAAGGGAGGGTGAGTTATGAGCATAAAAAAGAAGAACAGAGCCGAAAAAAAGAATTCCCCTCATTTTAACGCGGTAGATGCCTTGATCGTTATTCTCGCGATAATTGCCGTTGTCGGCGTTTACTTCAGATATAATATTCTGGATTTCCTTTCGTCGTCGAGAAACAATGAGGAATACGTTGTTTCATTTTCGATCGAAAATATACGCTATACAACCCCGAACTATATCAACGTTGGAGATAATGTGTATCTCAGCTCTGACGGAGAGCTTCTCGGTGTTCTTATGAGCGAGTCGGAAAACCAGGGTGCGCTCAATATAACCCCCGCCTCCGAGTTCTTTACCGATTCCTCTGGAAAGGTGGTTGAAGCCTTCTATCCAAGCGAGAACTCAAGAGTTGACGCAAAGGGAAGAATGCTTTGCGAGGGAGTATACGACAGCGAAGGCGGATTTTCGGTGAGCGGAAAGACTCATCTCGCACCGGGACAGACATTGTCGGTATATACCGAAAAGGTGACTTTTTCAATAGTTATAACCGAGATCGAGATCTACGAAGAGTAATATTTAAGGAAAAAAACGCAATTTTAAATTACTATGTGCAAATCGTGAATTTTTTTGGCAGTCGATACGAAAAAAATTATTAAAAATGACAAATATTTGACTATTGATTTTATGCCGATTTTTTGATATACTATTATTATACAAATTACAGACATAAAGTGTTGATTTTGTCCGATAGCGAGGCTATCCTTAGAATAGGAGTAGGTTTTTATGTTAAAGAAAGATGTAACAATCACGAACAGTATCGGTTTGCATGCGAGACCGGCAACGTTTTTTATCCAAAAAGCAAACAGTTATAAATCTTCAATATGGGTTGAAAAGGATGAGCGCAAGGTCAACGCAAAGAGCCTGCTCGGTGTTCTTTCTCTCGGCATAGCCAAGGGAATGACCATCTCCATAATAGCTGACGGTGCTGATGAGGAGCTGGCTGTAAACGGCTTAACAGAGCTCATTAACACAGGTTTCGCAGAATAAAAAGTCTTAGGTAGGCTGTTGCAAACTCTGATTTGCAACAGCCTCTTTTTAGAGAAAGGAGAGAGATATGCCGCAGGATCAGAAATCTCTTCAGCGTCTTCTCGAGAAAGCAAACGGTCTGCCCCTTTGCCCCGGTGTGTATATAATGAAGGATAAGTCGGGGAAGGTCATATACGTTGGAAAATCGAGAAAGCTTAAGAATAGGGTTTCACAGTATTTTCAGAAGGGAAAAAAGAATTTCAAGACAGAGCGTATGGTTCGCGCTGCCGAGGATTTTGATTATATCGTCTGCTCTACCGAGATTGAGGCGCTCACCCTTGAGAATACCCTTATCAAGCAATATTCTCCGAGATATAACATAAAGCTTAAGGACGCAAAGTCATACCCCTATATAAAGATCACCGCCGAGAAATATCCAAGGCTTGTTTACACGAGGACACGCGGATCTGATAAGGCGAGGTATTTCGGTCCTTTCACGGGAACTGCCACTGTTTTCACTGTGCTCGACCTTGTGCGCAAGAGTCTTGGAATTCCAAACTGTAAGCGCAGATTTCCGCAGGATATCGGCAAGGAGAGACCTTGTATGTATTATCAGATGAATCAGTGCTGCGGAGTTTGTACGGGAAAGGTGAGTGAGGTGGAATACAACGAGCTCATACGCTGCGCGGCAGATATACTGAGAGGAAATATAAGCACTGCCGTGGGAATGCTCGAGGAGCAGATGGAGAGCTTTGCCGAGGCTGAAAGGTATGAGGCGGCGGCAAGGTGCAGAGATACAATAATCGCCCTGAAGAACCTTAATGAAAAGCAGCACGTGGTCGCCGCTCCTGGTACGGAGCACGACGTTTTCGGGCTTTACACCGATGAGATATGCTCTTCTATATCGGTGATGTACGTCAGGGACGGCGCGGTCACCGACAAGGCTGATTACGTCTTCGGCGCGAGTGTAATTGCCGACAGCGAGACCCTTTCCTCCTTCATAACCGAGCACTACAGAATAAGGGATTACATTCCAAAGACCATATTACTCTCATTTAACCTTGAGGATGAGGATATGAAGATGATAACCGAGTATCTTTCCGATAAGGCGGGAAGAAAGGTTACCGTTAAAACCCCCGAAAGGGGAGATCTGCACAGACTCTGCGAGACGGTCAACGACAACGCTACCGAGAGGGCAAGGCGGTATGCCGCCGACGCAAGGTCGGACGAGTCGGTCCTTCTCGATATAACCGAGCTTTTGAGGCTTGAGGTACTGCCTGAGAGGATAGAGGCTTATGACGTCTCGAATATAGGCGCGGACAATAAGGTCTGCGGAATGGTAGTTTATGAGGACGGCAGATTCAACAAGGCTGACTATAGAAGCTTCAACATAAAGGAAGTAAAGGGAACAGACGACTACGCGTCGATGAGAGAGGCTATGGCGAGGAGATTTTCCCATCTGCTCTCCGACGAGAGCGGCTCTTTTTCGAGATATCCCGATCTTATATTGCTCGACGGCGGACGTGGACACGTCTCCTGCGTCAAGGAGCTTGCCCGTGAGATGGGGATAGATATCCCGATATTCGGTATGGTCAAGGACGATTTCCATAAAACAAGAGCCCTTTGTACCGAGTCGGATGAGATAAATATCGCGAAAAATAAGGCGGTATATATGCTGATATACAGAATTCAGGAGGAGGTACACCGCTTTTCGGTCAGCAAGAGCTCTAACGCAAAGCGATCGACCCTCAGACATTCCTCCCTTGAGAAGATAAAGGGAATAGGCGCTGCCAAGGCGGCGAAACTTCTGAAGGAGCTTGGAGGGCTTGGCGGAGTCAAGAAAGCAAGTGAAGATGAGCTTGCGGCGATAAAGGGAATAAGCCGCGCAGATGCCGCAAACATCGTTGAATATTTCAGCCTGAAGCAAAAGTGATGAGGTGATTTAAATATGATGAGAATAATAACGGGAAGCGCAAAGGGAATACCCCTCGCGACCCTTCCTGGAGAGGCTACGAGACCTACCGCTGAGCGTACGAAGGAGGCTGTCTTTTCGATGATCGGATTTGATATCGAAGGCAGAGAGGTGCTCGATCTTTTTTCGGGGAGCGGACAGCTTGCCCTTGAAGCCTTGAGCAGAGGGGCGGGAAGGGCGGTCCTTGTTGACCGATCCCGCGAGGCAATAGCCATAATAAGGGCAAACGCGAAAAAGACCCGTCTTGAGGGAGGCTGTGAGATAATCTGCTCGGATCACGCGGGATTTATAAGCAGAAGCAAGGGAAGAAAATTTGACATTGTTTTCCTCGACCCTCCCTACGCCTCGGAGCTCTGCTTGTCCTCACTTTGCGGTCTTCTTGATGCCGATATGCTGAAGCCCTCATCGATAATCGTCTGTGAGACGGGCGAGGAGGACCTTTTCAAGGGCAACAGGACTATAGAGTCTCGCTTTGAGGTGATAAAAAAAGCAAAATACGGAAGGGCGTATATCACGATACTGACCCCCGCGAAGGAGGAGTACTATGAGTGAGAAAACAGACGGTGTGGCGATAGTTCCCGGGAGCTTCGACCCTATAACCAACGGTCATATAAATATAGTAAAAAGAGCCGCTGAACTTTACGGGAGAGTATATCTTGCCGTTATGATAAACTCGGAGAAAAGCTATATGTTCAGTCTCGAGGAGCGCAAAAAAATTGCCGAGAGGGCGCTTGAGGGGATCGATGGCGTAAGTGTTATATCCTCCGAGGGCTATCTTTGGAAGCTGGCAAAGGATCTTGACGCTGTGGCGATAGTCAAGGGCGTCAGAAATGAGGTCGACAGGGCTTATGAGCTTAAGATGGCAGAATATAACGCCGAACGCAATCCCGTGGCAAAAACAGTGCTTCTTGAGTGCGAGAGCGGGCTCGGAGAGCTTAGCTCGACACTCGTAAGAGAGAAAATACTTAACGGCGAGGATATCTCGGAATATCTTCCCTCGTCGGCAGTTGACGAAATTAACAAAATAAGAGCCGAAAGGTTCTAAAAGAAATTGTCCTCCCATATATTTTAGTGACAAATATACGGGAGGATTTTATTTATGCCAGAACATTCAATTTACAAGGATATAGCCGAGCGGACGGGGGGAGATATCTATATCGGCGTGGTGGGACCCGTGAGAACGGGAAAATCCACCTTTATCAAAAGATTTATGGAGTCACTTGTTCTGCCCAATATATGCGACGGATATTCCCGTGACAGAGCGAGAGACGAGATGCCCCAATCGGCGGCGGGAAAGACAGTTATGACTACCGAACCGAAATTCGTTCCCGATGAAGCTGTGAGTATTATGCTTGACGATTGCGCGACTCTTCGGGTGAAGATGATAGACTGCGTCGGTTATATAGTGTCAGACGCCCTCGGAACTATCGAGAACGGTCAGCCGAGAATGGTAAATACCCCTTGGCAGCAAGAGCCTATGCCCTTTGTGGAGGCGGCAGAGATGGGAACAGAGAAGGTTATCAAGGAACATTCCACAATAGGTATGCTTGTTACGACCGACGGAACAATAGGAGACATACCGAGAGAGAGCTATCTCCCCGCCGAGGAAAGGATAGTAGGAGAGCTTAAGGCAATAGGTAAGCCTTTCGCTATGGTTCTGAATTCCGCCAACCCCTCATCGGAGTCGGCTATAGCCCTTGCTTACGAGCTTGAGGCTAAATACGACGTTCCCGTGGCGCTTGTGAGCTGTATCGATCTTGACGCCGAGGATATAAGACATATTCTCGAGCTTGTTCTGCACGAATTTCCCGTGAGCGAGATCAGGGTGAAGCTCCCGTCTTGGGTATCTGCCCTTGAGGATACTCACAGAATAAAAAGCTCACTTAACGCAAGTGTCTGCGCCTGTGCCGATAAGATACACAAGACGGGAGATATTAAGGAAGCCTTTTCCTCTCTTGGCGATAACGAATATATAAGATCATATACCGTGGAGGATATCGACCTTGGTACGGGCAAGGCAAATATAAGCGTTAGCTTTGACGATGCGCTCTATTATTCGGTGCTCAGTGAGCTTTGCGGATTTGAGATAGAGAATGAGGTCGGGCTTATAAGCCTTCTCAAGGAGCTTTCGGAAATGAAGAGCCGCTATGACCGTGTTTCCGAGGCGCTGACAATGGCGGAAGAGAAGGGATACGGTATCGTGATGCCTACCGTTGATGAGCTGCGCCTTGAAGAGCCCGAGATCGTGAAGCAGTCTGGCGGTTACGGCGTCAAGCTCTCGGCGTCCGCTCAGTCGATACATATGATAAGGGCAAACATCGAAACCGAAATTAATCCCATAGTCGGAACGGAACAGCAGTCGGCAGAGCTTGTGAAATATCTTCTTCGCGAGTTCGAGGAAGAGCCGGGAAAAATCTGGGAATCGAATATGTTCGGCAAGAGTCTTTACGAGCTTGTGAACGAAGGACTTCATACAAAGCTCGAGCATATGCCCGAGGAGTCAAGAACAAAGCTTTCCGAGACTCTTGAGCGGATCATCAACGAGGGAAGCGGAGGACTTATCTGTATAATCCTATAAAAATACCTGATGATAGATCAAGATCAAAAAATTCCGCGAGTGAAAAATCGGCTGTCTCAAATTCGCATTTGAGACAGCCGATTATTTGTTTAGTTAGATTAGTCTGTTACGTAAGGAAGCAGAGCAACCTGTCTTGCGCGCTTGATAGCTGTGTTAAGCTCTCTCTGGTGCTTTGCGCAAGTTCCGGAAATTCTTCTGGGAAGAATTTTTCCACGCTCGCTGATGAACTTTCTGAGCTTTGCGGAATCCTTGTAGTCGATAAAGTCAACCTTATCAACACAGAAAATGCAAACCTTCTTTCTTCTGCGCATAACGGGCTTCTGCGTACGAACTGTATTTTCGGTTCTATCCATTATAAGATCCTCCTGTTAAATTCATTGTGGTTGACGATTTGCTCAGAAGGGCAGATCGTCGTCTGTTTTGAGCTCCTCAAACTTAGGTGCGGAAGCCGCATTCGAAGAGTATGAGGGAGCGCTGTAGGCGTCAGGCGAAAAGGGAGCTTGAGATGCTGCGGACTCTCCGCGCGCGTCAACAAAGTTGACCTCGTCAGCGATGATATCCGTTGCATAGTGCTTAGCACCCTGCTGGTCGGTCCAGGTGCGGTTCTGAATAGAACCAACGATGCAGATGGACGAACCTTTCTTGAAGTACTTAGCAACAAACTCTGCGGTTGCTCTCCAAGCTGTTACGTTGAAGAAATCTGCCTGAGGCTGCTGCTGTGATGCGTCTTTGGAAGAAAATCTGCGGTTGACGGCAATTCCGAAGGAAACAACAGAAACGCCTGAAGCGGTCTGCTTAAGCTCGGGATCTGCGGTCAGACGTCCGCCTAAGATAACCTTGTTTAAATTGAAGTTAGCCATTTAAACGCCTCCTTAAATTGATTGAGGATTATTCCTCTGTGGAAGCAGCTTCTTCAGCAACAACTTCTTCTGTTGCGGGCTCAGCAACTTCAACAAGCTTAGCCTTCTTCTCTGCGGCATCGTACTCAAGCTTGATAACAAGAGAACGCATAACAGACTCGTCGATGTTCATAAGACGCTCGATCTCGTTGGGGAAATCAGGAGCAGACTTGAATGTAACAACAGTGTAGAAACCTTCGGGCATATCGTTGATAGGATATGCAAGACGTCTCTTACCCCACTTTGCTACGTCAACTACTTCAGCGTTAGCCTCAATAATCGACACGAACTTGCTCACTGTTGCTTCTGTAGCTTCTTCGCCCTTGGAAACATCCGCGATGAACATGATCTCGTAAGAATTGATAACCTTATCCATGTTTTACACCTCCCTATGGACTTAAAGACCGCACACCTCGTCAAAAAATATTTGTATGCGGTAGAGAGACGGACTTATTTTTGTCCGTACCGAATTAGAATTATACCATATTCAAGATCGTTTGTCAATCTTTTTTTGAAAAAAATATAAATTTACTTGAAAAAAATAAAATAGGGGTGTATAATGAGTATATAAATAAGCGAAACGGAGAGAGAAATGAAAAGAGTTTTTATCACTGGCGGCTCGAGAGGTATTGGAAGAGCCTGCGTAGAATACTTTGCGAAGCAGGGAGATAGGGTGGTATTTGTATATAGAAACGATGACTTTGCGGCAGAGACTGTGAGCGAGAGCTGCGGAGCGTTAGCCATAAAGGCAGATCTTTCGGTGGCAGAGGAAGCTGTAAGAGCCGTCCGTGATGCGGTCGAACACCTTGGAGGTATCGACGTGCTTGTGAATAACGCGGGGATCTCACAGATAAAGCTCTTTACCGATATCTCCGACGAGGATTGGCAGAGAATGATCTCCACAAATCTCTCGGGAGCGTTTTTCGTTACCCGCGAGGCTGTAAAGCCGATGATATCCGCAAAGCAGGGAAGGATCATCAACATAGGCTCGATGTGGGGAAAGTGCGGGGCTTCCTGCGAGGTACACTATTCGGCTGCAAAGGCGGCGCTGAGTGGAATGACAAAGGCACTCGCAAAGGAGGTCGGTCCTTCTGGAATAACTGTGAACTGCGTTGAACCGGGGGTTATCGCCACCGATATGAACAGTGAGCTCGACAGTGAGACGATGAGTCAGCTTTGCGACGAAACACCCCTCGGAAGAGTAGGGAAGCCCTCTGACGTGGCAAAGCTTGTAGGCTTCCTCGCCTCTGATGACGCGGATTTCATAACGGGACAGATAATAGGTGTTGACGGTGGATTTGCAATTTGATGTTAAAATGAAAAAAAGTAACAAAATTTTATTTTCGTATTGACAAAAAGGAATAAATGTGGTAAAATAACCGTTGTTCGAGTGCGAAACATTTTTGTTTAGCTCGTATGCTCGGAGACCTCACTCCGTGTAAAAATTAAAGGACAAAACGTAATAGCGAGAGCGACTTCTTCACTATTCACTCTTACCTATTACTTCATATGCGGGTATCTTTGTGCTTCGCACAAGTAAAGAACGCAAGCGTTCTTTAGGCAACGCCATACCACGCTTCATTTCATTCGCGGGTATGGCGGAACTGGCAGACGCGCTAGATTCAGGTTCTAGTCTTTGCAAGGAGGTGCAGGTTCAAGTCCTGTTACCCGCACCAACAAAAAAGAGAGCTTCGGCTCTCTTTTTTGTTGGTCTGTGTAATTGGCTCGCAGAAGCTACCCAACGCCGCAGGCGTTGGAGCAGGCAAGTTTTCCGTTTTGCAAAGCAAACGTCGGCGTAAAACCGTCGAGGAAAACTTGCTGTTGAGCGAAGCGAAACATGTTCAAGTGTCCTCTTACCCACACAAAATACAAGTGGTACGCAATTGCGTACCACTGTTTTCATTTGCTTTTGATAATTGGTACGCAAACATTATTCTTGACAATTATCCACTTTTATGGTACAATAAATCAACAAAAACATTTGGGGGGGGGGGGAGAACTTGAAAAAGCGTAAAAAGATTTTAATTGCTCTCGTAATAATACTTGCAAGCATAGTCGTTCTATGTTTGATATTGTTCTCCAATGCAATACTGATCCGCATGCCCTCTTCTTACATTTGCAAACAACTTGAAAAAGATGTGCCTATTGGAACAAGTGCAGAAGAGGTCATTAAATATGTGGAATCCAATGATAAATGGACAAATTATCAACCTTATGTAGATAGACGAATTTTTGAACTTGAGGACTATGGACTTCAATATTCTTGGGGAGAACAACGAGATCCTGAAAATTCATATTCATTTTGTAGCTTTAGTAACATAGATTATGAAAACAACCCCGCTACTGAATACGGAAATTACAATTTGTATGTGGAATTGGGAGATATTCCTTGGAAAGATACAAATTATCTTTTTGGAAGAGGGGTTAGGGCATATTTTGTTTTTGATGAAGAACAAAATCTTATCGATATTGTTGTTTGCAAAGAGTTTTTTGGGCCGTAAAAACTTTCACCGAGGTGACGTTACCATCAGGTTCTAGTCTTTGCAAGGAGGTGCAGGTTCAAGTTTTCCGTTTTGCGAAGCAAACGGCGGTGAAGAGCCGCCGAGGGAAACTTGGCACGGAGCGAAGCGGAGTAGCAAGTCCTGTTACCCGCACCAAACAGTAGAAATCCGAACCCAAAGCCGGTAGGCGAAGGGTTTGGATTTCTTTATGTTTTCGCAGAAAACGCGTGTTCTGCTGATATGTGATGCTGACTTGCTGTTGTTGGCATCACACCCGTGCATCCATTGCAGACGTATTCATGTCTGTTGGATTTGTTCTTCCACCACCTTGTCTTAGAGCGTGAATATCCGTCGCACGCTCTCGGCTCGCGGATGATCTGTTTTTCTGCAAACTTTTATTTTTAAAAAAGGCTTGAAACTTGGAAATTTGTGTGCTATAATCAAGGCGAAAATCAATAGATTTTCTATTTTTACGTTTTTTAAGGAGAAGCAAGAATTATGAAGTTTTTGTTATTTGCGGATATTCACTGTCACGCGTCTTGGCCTATCCACTCCACAAAGGAACTGGAGATTATGCAAAAACGTGCCGAAGAGGAAGGCTGTGATTTTATGATCCACGCAGGTGACCTCTGTTTTAATGCGGCGGCAAACGTGGATTTTATAGAGCAGTATAACAATTTTCATATACCATCTTATCACACATTGGGTAATCACGATACCGACAGAACTCCGCTGGAAACGGTACTGAAAATGTACCGTATGCCCAATAATTATTATTATTTTGATTGCAAGGGTTACCGCATAATTGTCCTTGACCCGAACCATTATTTTTCTGACGGCGTTTACACTCATTACAATATGGCTGACTATGGTAATGACGGCGCTCTTCACGGCTGGATCCCGACAGAGCAGTTGAAATGGCTGGAGGAGACCATATCGGCTTCGCCGTATCCCTGTCTTTTGATCTCGCACCAAAGCTTTGAACGCGCTGCCGACGGCGTTCATAATCAGTTGGAGGTACGCCGTATTATCAACGAAGCTAACGCACAAAAGCCACACAGTGTGCTTATGTGTATGAACGGTCATTATCACACCGATTATATTCGCATTCTGGATAACGTTTGCTATCTGGATGTCAACTCGGCTGTAGGTATGTGGATTCCCAAAGCCCACGACCTTTATCCCGAGGAGCTGAGCAGTGCATACAAGGGCTACCGTAATCTGGTATGCTACGGTGAGCTTCCCGTATATTGTATCGTAACGGTGGAGGGAACTACTATTACCATCGACGGAGCAAAGGGTGGGTTGCTCAATGGAATTACCCGTGAAATGACAGGAAACGGAGTTCTCGACCCTTCAGGAAGATTAACTACGGGCGATATTCAGTCGGCAAAAATAACGTTAGGTTGACCTTAGAAAAACTGTTTGTATAATTTTTTACAATACCACAAGCATTTCGGAATGTCCAGCTCCAAAGAAGATTTAACCTTTAGACTTGATTTTTATGCATTTTATGCTATACTGTAAACGAAACAAAAAGGGTGCAAAAAAACCTTTCACCAAGGTGACGTTACCGTCAGGTTCTGGTCTTTGCAAGGAGGTGCAGTTTCAAGTTTTCCGTTTTGCAAAGCAAACGGCGGTGTAGAGCCGCCGAGGGAAACTTGGCACGGAGCGAAGCGGAGTAGCAAGTCCTGTTACCCGCACCAAAAAAACAGGAAGGCAAATGCCTTCCTGTTTTTTGCGCGAATTTGGAAAAGAGGACTTGAAGGAGCGCGGCTCTGACCGAGAAGCGTAGCAAAGCCGAAATCAAAAACTCAGCTTTGCAGTGTCGCGACGAGAAGAGTCCTCTTACCCGCACCAA
>SVSX01000033.1 GCA_015064085.1 Oscillospiraceae bacterium
CCGTCACGGCGTTGCCGTGCCACCTTCTCCCACTGGAGAAGGCTTTTTTTAACCGATGTTTCGAATATTTTTATGCGTTCGCCACTAAGCCAAATAGCAAACAATTTCACATCGAAAGCTCAGTAACAAATAGCCTTCCCCAGTGGGGGAAGGTGGCAGCCGCTTGTCGGCTGACGGATGAGGTGTCTTTTTTGTTTGCTACGGACTACTCATCCACCGCTGACGCGGTCCCCCTTCCCTGACAAGGGAAGGCTTTTTTGTGACTTGCGGTTCGAATAAGTTTTATGATTATATCAACTGAACCCAAATCGCAAACAATTTCACATCGAAAGCTCAGTAACCATAAGCCTTCTCCAGCGGGGGAATAACGTTCGCGTTGCGAACTTGGCAAGTTTGCCTCTGGCAAACGTTGGTGACACGGCAACGCCGTGACGGATGAGGTGTCTTTTTTTTGCTACGGACTACGTAGATCCTGAAATAATGCTCCCACCCGATTCTTCAAAAAAGATTGACTACACGCTTGTCCTTTTTATTTTTTGCGTATTTATAAGCCTTATACGCACCGCTGTTTTCACGCTCTTCCGCGTAAATTATCACAACGTCACTTTCATCTATCATTGCGCAGTTCCGAAAATATATACTCTTATACCATCCGTCAAATGAAGGCTCGAGGTATATGACATCCTCATAATCCTCTCGGCGAAAAAGTCTTGTATTCTTCCTCAGATCTCGTTCTTGCGGAACACAAAATATACGCTCGATATGCAGCTCGGGCGTTTCTTTTTTTATCTGACTTACAATATCGTAGCATAGCTTGTCGAAATCTCCAAAGCCACCAAAATAAAATACGCGACAGCCAAGATCTACCGAGCGTAATATCTCGGCAGCGGTCGTCGTATATATCTCCTCTGTTATTTCAATCTCTCTGTGTCCGAAAAATGAACATTTCTTTATGTTTTCCATACCAAAAAATAAGGTGTCACCCCTTGCGAGATGACACCGTAGAATACCTCTCGCATAGTTGTCACACCATCTATAACCTACTTTTCAGCCGATTATCGCGATCGGTATTTCTACCGAATATAGAATTGCTGAAAAAAGGGTATAGTATACCCTTGTAGGTTATGTTAATTATTAAGATGATGTGACGCCTATATTATACCATTCCTTTTCCTTTTTTGCAATAGAAAAAACATCTTTGATAAAATTATTTTTTTCCAAAAATAAAATTCATATTATTTAAAAAAATTTTTAAAAAATATAGCACAAAAACAAAAAATGTGCTATAATGTAAACAGGATAAGTCGAAAAAGCGCTATACTTCGACTCCCTTCCTTTTGCGCAAAAAGTCGCGCTAAACAAAAATTACGTTTAAAAGTATGGAGGACAAAATGAAAAATTCTTTCTACGCAGATCTCAGTGTCATTGGAATGAGAGGCTGTGAGCAGTTTGCTGCTCAGGTCGACTACTACCTCAAGGAATGGAGACGCCACGGCGGTGAGGAATCCTTCCTCGCGGACGTTGATTGCCCCAGATTCGGTACGGGTGAGGCTAAGGCGCTTCTCCACGAATCCCTCAGAGGTCACGATCTCTACATCATCTGTGATATGTTCAACCACGGCGTTACCTACAAGATGTACGGTCAGGACGTTCCCATGAGTCCCGACGATCACTTCGCCGATCTTAAGAGGATCATTGCCGCAAACGCAGGTAAGGCAAGGCGTGTTTCGGTAATTATGCCTATGCTCTATGAGGGCCGTCAGCACAAGAGATCGGGAAGAGAATCTCTTGACTGCGCTATTATGCTTCAGGAGCTTGTTCAGATCGGTGTTTCCAACATAATCACCTTCGACGCTCACGATCCCCGCGTACAGAATGCTATCCCCCTTTCGGGATTTGACAATGTCCAGCCTACTTACCAGATGATAAAGGCTCTTGTCAGAGCCGTTCCCGACGTATCTCTCGACAAGGAAGACCTTATGATAATCTCTCCCGACGAGGGTGCTATGTCCCGCTGTATGTACTATTCCTCTGTCCTCGGAATAGACATCGGTATGTTCTACAAGCGCCGTAACTACGCAGTTGTTGTCAACGGCCGCAACCCCATTGAGGCTCACGAGTACCTCGGACGCGACCTCCACGGCAAGGACGCCATCATCGTTGACGATATGATCTCCTCGGGTGAATCGCTCATCGACGTTGCTATCCAGCTGAAGGAAAAGGGAGCGAAGAGAATTTTCGCCTTTGCTACCTTTGGCCTCTTCACCGACGGATTTGACAAGTTCGACAAGGCTTATGCTGACGGTATCTTTGACAAGATCTTCACCTCCAACCTGGTTTACCGCCGTCCCGGTCTTCAGGACAAGGAGTGGTACGTAGAGGTCAATATGTGCAAGTACGTTGCTTACATCATCGACACCCTCAACCACGACGAGACGATCAGCAACCTCCTCAACCCCGTCAAGAGAATTCACAACCTCCTTGAAAAGCACAAGAAAAAGAACCCCTCTCAGATGAGAATGGATTTTGAAGAGCAGTAATAAATGTTATAGAAAAAGGGCTGTCACAATCTGGATTGTGACAGCCCCTTTTAGTGGATAGTCAGATTTGAGCAAGAAGCGTCGTTCTTCGGGGCGTGAGGCGTACAAGCGTACGTCGAGCCCCGAAAACGGCGGTAGAAAAAGTCCATAAAGATGGAGAATTTCGAAGAAATTCAACCTAATTAATGTCTCATTTGCGTTTCTTTATACGTAAATGGGATCTTTTTATTTATTTTCGGACTTTTTCGGTCTTGCCAAAGGTGACAGCCCATATTTTAAAGCTCAAAGTCTATTCCCACGGGAAGATGGTCGGACATATCGATAACGTTGAGGTTGGCGTAGGTCTGATACTGTGTGATCTTGAACGCCTTGGGCGTTACCATTACGTGGTCGATGAAGAGACCGTATCCGGGGGTGTTGCCCACACCGTGGATAGTGGAAAGGTTTTCGTTAACAAGCTTCGGAGCTTCGGTCTTCGCGTTTACGAGCTTTCTCTCAAGTGCCCTATAGGGATCTGTTCCAACCGTGCAGTTGCAGTCGCCCATAAGCACAACGGGAACACCGGGATAGCGAGCCTCAAGCTCGTCCATCATTGCGGTCGCCTCGTTCGCGTCCTGCGTCTTGAGCATATTTCCAATCTCCTCTTTTCCGTGCCAGGTCAGGTGTGTGCTGAAGGCAATGAAGCGTCCGCCGGTCGTCTTTCTCTCGAAGAGCGCCCAGGTGTAGGACTTGGAGGAAGAAAGAGATCCGTCGGGGTTAGTAGCGACCGACTCGTAGAACTTGTGTCCGCAGTCGATAAGGTCGAGAACGTCAGCCCTATAGAGGATAGGTGTATAGTTAACGCCCTCGGGGTTACCTGCGTCAGCCGTGCTCTTGGGGAGCGGAGCGATGTAAGGTCTTGTAAAGGTATAGCCCTTGGAGGTGATCCTCGGAGCAAGGCGCTCATACCACTGGCAGTCCTTGCCTTTTATGACCTGAGCACTTACCTCCTGAAGAAGGAGAACGTCAGCGCCTGTGTCGGTAAGAGTCTGCGCGAGGAGCTCGGCGTGTGCCTGCTTATCCTCCTCGGTAAGTCCCTTAGTCCAGCTGAAATAGTGAAAATATACGTTTGACGATACTACTCTGATATCAGTGTCGTTGGGTCTGTTCTGAATATTCGAAATATATCTCATAGCTTTTCTCTCCTTTAGTCGTAAATTTTAAAGCTTGAAGTCTATTCCCACGGGAACGTGATCGGACATATTGATAACGTTCAGGTTCGCGAATGTCTGGTACTGTGTAATGTCAAATCTCTTCGGCGTAACCATTACGTGATCGATAATTCCGCCAAAGCCGGGTGCGCAGCCTATATTGTGAATGGTGCTGAGATTTTCGTTGACAAGCTTCGGAGCTTCGGTCTTCGCGTTAACAAGCTTCTTCTCAAGCGCCCTGTATGGATCAGAGCCGACCGTGCAGTTGCAGTCGCCCATAAGAACCATAGGTATTCCGGGGTAGAGAGCATCAAGCTCCTCCATCTTAGCGATAACGTCATTCGCGTCCTCGGTTCTGAGTCGGTTGCCCGTCTCAGCGTCGCCGTGATATGTCAGGTGTGTGCTGAAGGCAACAAAGCGTCCGCCTGTGGTCTTTCTCTCAAAGAGCGCCCAGGTATATGACTTGGAGGAGGAAAGGAAGGAGTCGGGGTTCATAGCAACAGAGCCATAGAACTTGTGTCCGCAGTCTATAAGCTTGAGAACGTCAGGCTTATAGAGGATAGGCGTGTAGTTAACTCCCTCAGGGTTACCCGCGTCTGCCGCGCTCTTGGGAAGCGGAGCGATCACGGGATTTGTGTCGGCATATCCGTAATCCTCGAGCATAGGGTCAAGACGCTCGTGCCACTGGCAGTCCTTGGTATCAAACACCTTCGCGCTGACCTCCTGCAAAAGCAGAACGTCTGCATCAATGTCTCTGAGGGTGTCCGCCAGAAGCTGCGCGTGGGCAAGCTTATCTTCCTCGGTAAGTCCCTTAGTCCAGCTGAAATAGTGAAAATAAACGTTTGATGACGCGACTCTGATATCTGAGTCGTCAGGTCTTTTCTGAAGATCTGTAACGTATCTCATAACCTTTCTCCTATTCTGTTTATCTGTTTGGTGTGATTTATCCCGAAATTATCTGCCGAGAATGTACTTTGTAAGATCAACAGGCGAGACGATCTTGCCATCCTTGTAAACTCTCATATTGCCCGAAGCGATCTCGTCGATAAGAACTACCTCGCCGTTGTGGTAGCCAAACTCAAACTTGATATCCCAAAGGTCAAGTCCGATCGACTTAAGGTCGTCGGCAACGATCTTTGTGATCTTCAGTGTCTGCTCCTTCATACTCTCGAACATAGCGGGAGACATAACACCGAGAGCGGCGAGTCCCTCACCTGTTACCAGCGGGTCACCCTTCGCGTCGTTCTTGAAGGTACACTCAACGTAACCGCCCTCAAGAGGTGTTCCGTCCTTGATGTACTCGCCGTACCTGCGAATGAAGCTTCCCGTTGCGACGAGACGGCAAATTACCTCGAGTCCGCCGCCGCCCTGAGCCTTACCGAAGTTCTCAGCGGCAAGTACCTCCATAGTAGCTTCCTCGATATTCGCGTTTACGTAGTGAGTCTTGATGCCCGCTTTCTTGAGAAGCTCGAAATAGTGGATCGAGGTCTCAAGATTTGCCCTTCCGATACCGTCTATCTTGAGTCCTACACTGTTCTCACCCGGATCGAAAACTCCGTCCTTACCTGTGCAGTCGTCCTTAAACTTGAGCATTACATTTCCATTGTCAAGAGCGTAAACGTCTTTTGTTTTTCCTTCATAGATCTTTTTCATTTTTAAAATCCCCTTTGCAAATTAGATTTTTTAACGTTATTATTCTATCACTTTTTTTCCCATTTGTACAGAGTTTTTTCTATTTTTTTTAAAAAAATTTATATTCCCTTGACAGCGTAAACGTATTATGATATTATAAACACAAATTCTGATGGAGGTATAATATTATGCAGCCTACTTATGATAAAAACCTGATGGTCGATGAAAAGATCAAGGAGACCGACGTAGTCTTTCACGACGTAAGACAAGCCCCCTTTAAGATCTACGGCCTTTATAATCCCACCACAGAGGATCGTTTCAAGCGTCTGCCCGACGAGATAGGACTCAACACGAACGACGGTGTCGCGACACTCTATCTGCATACCGCGGGCGGAAGAGTCCGATTTGCCACCGACTCCCCCTACGTTGCCATCAGAGCTACATACGACAAGGTAAGTCACCACCCGCATATGCCTATGACCAATGGCGCGGGCTTTGATATATATGAGGATACCCCTAACGGGAAAAGCTTCCACAGAGGCACGTTTGTTCCTCCTTACGATATGGAAAAGGGATACGAGTCGCGCGTGAAATTTGAAGAGCCGAAGCTCAGATATTTTACTGTAAATTTCCCGTCCTACGGTCACCCGAGAACGGTTGAGATCGGAATAAAGGAGGGCTCGGTCCTTTCCGAGGGGCTTGAATATTTAAACAAACGACCTCTCCTCTATTACGGCTCGTCGATAACCCAGGGCGGATGCGCCTCGAGACCGGGTAATGTCTATCAGAATATGATCTGCCGCGCCACGAACCTTGACTATATAAATCTCGGATTTTCGGGAAGCGGAAAAGCTGAGGACATTATCGTCGACTATATGGCGTCTCTTGATTTCTCGGTATTTATAAGCGACTACGACCACAACGCGCCGACATACGAGTATCTGCGTGAGACTCACTGCAAGATGTATAAAAAGATCCGCGAGGCTCACCCCGACGTGCCTTACGTTATGATCTCCAAGCCCGATTTTCAGAACTCCCGCGAGAATGCGATCAAGCGCAAGAGGGTCATAATCGACACCTATAATTACGCGAGAGACAACGGCGACAAAAAGGTGTATTTTATCGACGGAGAAGCCTTTTTCAAGGGCAAGTACTCGGAGTGCTGCACGGTGGATAATTGTCACCCCAACGATCTTGGCTTTTCGCTTATGGCGGAAAATATCGAATCGACTATCCGCGAGATAATGGCGGAAAACGATATTTTGAACTAAATATCTTCAGGGGCGTTCTGTGAACGCCCCTGATTTTCTGTGTCATCCCAGATACAAAAAAGACACCTCATCCGTCAGCCGACAAGCGGCTGCCACCTTCCCCCACTGGGGAAGGCTTATGGTTACTGAGCTTTCGATGTGAAATTGTTTGCTGTTTGGCTTAGTGGCGAACGCATAAAAATATTCGAAACATTTGTTACAAAAAAGCCTTCTCCAGTGGGAGAAGGTGGCACGGCAACGCCGTGACGGATGAGGTGTCAATAAACGCTTTCTGCTTCAATATGGGTGACAGAAAAAGCTTTAAAGTTTTTGGGCGGGGGTAAGTTTGCGAAGCAAACACTGTTTAAGCGAGACGCTCCCCCTGTGTCATCCTGAGCGGAGCGCAGCGGAGTCGAACTGCGTAGCAGTGCGAGGCGTAGCCGAGCAGGATCTCGGGCAAGAGCATACTGCTCCCGTTTCTTAGATCCCGATGCTATGCATCGCCCTCCTTTCGTCGGGTTCGACTACGCAAACAATATTCAATTGTTTGCTTCGCTCAGGATGACACATAGGGGGTTATTGCCCTGCGGGATATGTTCGTACAAGCGCCGTCAATAAACGCTTTCTGCTTCAATATGGGTGACAGAAAAAAGCTTTAAAGTTTTTTGGAGAGCGCGAGAACCTTTTTGCAAAAAGGTTCTCGTGTCGCGTCCTCTTAAACCGTCAGCCGCTTTTTCTTTGGCAGAAAGAGGCGCAAAGAAAAAGCTAACAAAAAGAAACGCCGAGGGGAGAGTGTTTCGCCGTTGCGACGGCGAGGAGGGTTACGCACCCTCCACTGCGCCGCCTTTTAAAAAAGGCGGGCGAAAACTTCCTGCCTTGGTATGCTGTAATTGTTTGAAAGTTTCCCGTGGAGTTTGAGGGAACTTTTTATAAAAAGTTCCCTCAAATCGCATCTTTGATTCACTTGACCACCGATATTACTTCTGCGCCGTAATAGCGGAGGAGGTCCACCGTCTCCTCGGTTATCACCTCGCCGCTGACGGCTATCGGCACTGCGGGAGGGCAGGACACGCAGACATCTGCGCACACTCTTCCCACCGCATTCTCTATCCTGACCCTCTCGCTCTCGGCGAACACCGCTTCCCGCACCGACACTCTGCGTTCGGCTCTCGGAAGAGTCGGAAGCTCACCCTCAAGGGGTTCTTTTTTTTCGATCTCGGACAATGCCGAAAGCAGAAGCGAAAGCTCACTTTCGCTATTTTTTGGAGCTATCATCAGCACCGCGAGGTCACGGTCGGAGAATTCGATCTCGATTCCTCTCGCGCGGAGAAATTCCGAAAAATCATCTCCACGCCACCCCATGCCGCGGCAGTCAAACACCACCTTCAGGGGCTCACCTTCAAGAAGCGGAATTCCCATTCCGAGAATATCCGCCTTCAGTCTTTTGACACGTGCCACCGTCTCGCAAAGCTCCTCTTTGAAGCTCTCTCCGAGATAGCGGTTGCACTCGTCAAGCGACTGCAATATCAGATACGACGGGCTCGTGGATGCGAAAAGCGACAAAGCACCCCTCGCTCTCTCGAGATATTTTCCGTCGGCATTTTTGGAAATATGAAGGTACGCGCCACCCGTGAGCACAGGCAGGGTCTTGTGCGCCGAGTCGCATATGATGTCAGCCCCGAGATCCACGGGGTGTCTCGAGGGCGAAAGAAAGCGCAGATACGCGCCGTGGGCGTTGTCAACCGCAAGAGGAACACCCGCCCTGTGGCAGACCTCAGCTATCCCCCGCACGTCGGCAATTCCCCCAAGATAGTCGGGGGAGGTGATATAGACCGCAGACGGCTTCCGAGGCGACTCGGATATCGCTCTCTCTACCGCCTCGGGGGTCACCGAAGCCGAGCAAAGGCTTGTGAATTCCTCGGGATATATCCACCCGACCTCAAGGTCGAGCAGTGCCGCCGCCGAAACAAAGGCGCGGTGAACATTCCTTGCCGCGAGAATTAGCGGTCGCTCAGAGCTTTCCCCCGCCGTAACAAGCCTCAGCATTGCCTTGATGCAGAGAGTCGAGCCCTCGGTGGAATAAAAGCTGTGCGCCGTTCCGAAAAGCTCCGAGGCGATATTCTCGCTCTCGAGTATCACTCCCTCGGGAGAATAGAGCACGTCAGCGCCGCAGATCTCGGTGATGTCATATTTTTCGAAGCCGAGATCTCCTCTTCCCTTATGCCCCGGCATATGAAATCTCGCGCCCTCGCGCTCGGCGTAGTCTCGCACAAAATCACAGATCGGAGTCCTCATCATTCCTCCGCCTCTGCCACCTTCATCATAACGGCACATTCGATCCTCTTCTTGAAGAGCTCACAGCCGTATTTATAAACTCCGTTTATGCTTCCGCTGGAGTGATAGGAGTTTGCGGCACAGCCGCCCGAGCAATAAAGCCTTGCCCAGCAGTCCTTACATTCGGGGCGTGAGTAGGCGTTACAGCTTCTGAAGCCGTCCTGAACCTCGGTATTCTTCACTCCGTTCCAGATGTCGCCAAGACTGTATTTGGGGTCACCCACGAACTGATGGCAGGGGAAAAGCTCCCCCCAAGGGGTAACAGCCATATACTCAGTTCCCGAGCCGCAGCCCGTTATTCTCTTATAGATGCAAGGACCGTTCTTAAGGTCAAGCATATAGTGATAGAAGGTAAAGGGTCTTCCCTCCTTCTTTCTCTTAAGCATCTCACAGGCGAGTATCTCATACTGCTCGAAGAGCTTCGGGAGGTCCTCCTCGGTGAGGGCGTAAGGATCGTCGGGAGGGCATACCACGGGCTCCATACTGAGCTCGGTAAATCCGAGATCCGCCATATGCAGAATATCGTTCGTAAAGTCGACGTTGTTGTGAGTAAACGTGCCTCTGACGTAGTAGTTCTTTCCGCCTCTCTTTTCAACGAGCCTCTGGAACTTCGGCACGATCGTCTCATAGCTGCCTCTGCCCGCGTAGTCGCGGCGGAAATGGTCGTTGACCTCGGGTCTGCCGTCAAGGCTGAGGACAACGTTGCTCATCTCACGGTTGACAAAATCGATCATATCGTCGTCGATAAGCATACCGTTCGTGGTGAGAGTGAAGCGGAAATTCTTTCCGTGCTCCTTCTCAACACTTCTCGCGTACTCCACAAGCTGCTTCACCACGTCAAGGTTCATAAGCGGCTCGCCGCCGAAAAAGTCGACCTCAAGATTTTTTCTCGTTCCCGAGTTGGCAATGAGGAAATCAAAAGCCTGCTTACCCACCTCAAAGCTCATCAGCGCTCTGTCGCCCTGATATTTGCCCTGACTTGCGAAGCAATAGGAGCAGTTCAGATTACAGGTGTGCGCCACGTGAAGGCAGAGCGCCTTTATGACCTTGGAATTGTTTTTGAAATCCCCCGCAAGCTTTTCGTAAACGTCCACAGAGAAGAGCTTTCCCTCCTCCTCGAGAGCCCTTACGTCACCGATGCACTCGAGTATCTCCTCTCTTGTCACGTCCTCGCGGTCGCCGTATTTTCCGAGCATTTCGGAGACTATCTCCTCCTCACTCTTTTCCTTGTACGCCGCGATAACGTCATATGCCACGTCGTCCACCGAGTGTACCGATCCGCTGGCTGTGTCCAGCACTATGTTATATCCGTTCAATTTATACTGATGTACCATTTTTCTCTCCTTGCTAAGACAGAAAAAGCGGCTTATGCCGCTTTTTTCTGTTTATAAATTTAATTACTCAGCCTTTTCGCACTGCTGGTTAGCAACACCGCAGGACGTCTTGCAAGCCGACTGGCAAGATGTCTGGCACTCGCCGCAACCGCCGTTCTTTACGCTTTTAGCCATATCTCTGGTTTCGATAGTTTTAATTCTGCTCATTATAAAAATCCTCCGATTTCTAAGAATACTCTTATAGATACGATTAATTATACCACAGCCGAAAAAACTTGTCAAGAGTATTTATAAATTTTTGCTTATTTCCCGTCTCTCGGTAGAATACTAAAGAAAAAAGAGGTGTTATTATGAAAAGATTTTCCGATATTCTCTTTCTTTTTCTCTGTTTTTCCCTCTCGGTCGCCGTCGGCGGCTTACTGATCCTCTCCCCGCCCAAGCCCTTCAGCGAAAGAGAGAACCGCGTCCTCTGTCACTCTCTCGACCTCAGCGGAAGAGCGCTCCTTTCGGGAAGACTCGCGGAGGACATATCCCTATACTGCTCGGATCAGTTCCCAAGCCGCCCCTTGTTTACCGAGACAAAGGCGAGGTGTGAGCTATTGCTTATGCGCCTTGAGAACAACGGAGTTCTGTTTGGAAAAGACGGCTACACGGTCCTCTCACCGACCTACGGCGATCTTTCACTCTATAGAAAAAACCTCGCCGCCATCTCGGAGTTCTCTGAGGAGTATAACGCCTGCGTATGCTTTGCTCCAAGGGGCGCTGAGGTGGCGGCGTCGGCTCTGCCTCGGATCTATTCCTGCTCGGCGCTGGACACCACCTTCGATATGGCGCTGTCGGCGCTCCCGAGGCTTATCGACACCCGAGCTCCTCTTGTCTCTGCCTTCGACAGAGGAGAGCAGGTCTGGTTCAGAAGCGACCACCACTGGACACAGCTCGGCGCGTACTACGGGTATCTCGGGATCTGCTCGGCTATGGGGCTCTCGCCCACCCCCCGCGCCACCGTCCCCGAGACCGTCACCGAGGACTTTTTAGGCTCGGTCTACTCCCGCTCGGGCAGACTCGGGGCGATCCCCGACAAAATTGAGCTCTACACCCCCTCGGACCACCTTGTGGTAAACTATGACCGAGGTGAGGAGCACACCTCACTTTATTTCAGGGAAAGACTTTCGGGCAAGGACAAATATCTCTGCTTTGCCGACGGAAATCACGGTCATCTTGGGGTATACCCCGATGACGGCGCGAAAAAAGAGACACTTGTTATCATCAAGGACAGCTTCGCGAACCCACTCCTGCCCTTCCTTGCCGAGCACTTTGCTCTCGAGGTCTACGACCTTCGCTATTTCTCGGGAAGTATCCGCGCGGAGCTTGAGCGCCTCCGCCCCTCGGGAGTGCTCCTCATCTTCGGTATCGACACCGCCGTTACCGATCCCTCCTTTGCTTCTCTTTTGCGCTGAAGCTCCTTGAAAGCGACAGCACACCCGAGACCGTCAGCATCACCCCGAAAAGCTTCCGCAAAAGTGACGAGGGGATATAAGGGGATATGAGACTCCCCGCCACAGCCCCGACGATCCCGAAGAGCGCCATCGTTATCACCGCCCCTCCGAAGATCCTGCGCCGCGACAGGTGGAGGCAGACGGCGCTACCCGAGGAAAACAGAAAAAACAAAAGGTTCATTCCCTGAGCCGTTATCTGAGGAATGTCGGTAAAGAGGGCGAGAAAGACCACAAAAAGTCCTCCTCCGCCCACTCCCATTCCCGAAAGCAGAGCCACAAGGAAGGATGCCGCAAGTGAAAATATCATCTCTCTCCCCCTATCTGATTATCAGCAGTATCCCCGAATATATGACCAGCGTCCCAAAAAGCCGCTTCAGCGCCGTAGGGCGCAGCCTTGGAAGGATCAGCGCTCCCGTAAGCCCCCCGAGGACGGCGGGAAGGATATATACCCCCATTCCCCTTGTGGTGAGACTCCCCGAGACGGCATAGATCAGCGCTGACACCGCCGAAAGAGGGAGCATAACGCAAAGGGCGTTGGCAAAGATATCCTTCCCCTCAACTCCCGTCTCAGAAAGAGCCAGACTCAGAGCAAATACCACGATGATGCCGCCCCCCGCCCCCAGAAGTCCGTTGACAAGCCCCGCTATGATCCCGCACAGGGGCAGAAAATATTTGCTTTTTGCGATCCGCTCCATTTTTTTCTCCTCTTTTTTCGAAATATCGTTTTTTTATTAAAATTATTCCTTGAAAGAGTGAAAACTATGTGGTATAATAAATAATGGTATAATATACTTTAGATCTTTAGAGGTAAAAGCATAATGGCAAAAAAACAAGAAGTTAAAAACACTAAAAAAGCCCCCCAAAAGTCCTCGCCTAACGCTAAGAGCGTTAAGAACGTAAAGGGCAAGGAGGGTAAGACCTATCAGCAGAGGATCGATTTTGACGACGCTCCGCAAAGAGAAAGGAAGCCGAAGGACCATTCGGCGGCAAAGAGCGCAACGCCTTACATAATGATCCTGCTGGGAGTTATCTTTATTATCTGCCTCTTCACCGTTCACGTCCTCTCTATGGACGACGGTGTGGGGATCGTTGGAAGCTGGATATCGCTCTTCCTTTGCGGACTCTTCGGTATCTCCTCATTCCTTGTTCCCCTGGCGCTCATCTATATCGGCGCTAAGTGGTGCATCTATAACGTAAAAAAGAAGAGCGACGAGGAAGAGGAGGAGCTGATCCGCTACAAAAAGAGAAATATCCTTCAGACTGTAATGGCGGCTCTCTTCATAATCCTTCTGGCTGCCCTTGTGGGCGTTCTTTCGGGTGTCAACGAGGAATTCGACATCGTTGAGATGTGGGAAAGCGCCGCGGAGGATCTTGAGGGCGGCGGTATCATAGGCGGATCGATCTCGGTGCTTATGATAATGGCTTTTGAGAGCGTTATCTCCTCGATAGTTATCATAGTTGCCCTTGTATTCACCGTCATATTCATCGTGGGTCTCACCCCCGACAGAATAGTGATGTATTTCAGGAACAAAGCGCTCGCGCGCCGTGAGGAGAGACTGCTCGCGGAGGAAGAGGAGCGAATGCTCGAGGAGGAGGAGCGCCTCAAGGAATTTCAGCATCAGAGCCGCCTCAAGGCAAGCAAGCTTGCAAGAGAGGAGCAGGCGGCTGAGGCAGCGCCGAAGAAAAAGCTGCGCGCTATGTCTGTCGACGAGATGATGAACGACGATGACGAGGAGGAAATCGACACCGCCGACGCCGTCATTCACGACGAGCCCGAGGCAAAGGAGATCTACATCGGTCCTTCCCAAAGCGAAAGCAAAAAATCCGAAAAGGCTGAGGACGCTCCCGAAGACGCTCCCGAGCCCGAAGCCCCCGTTACAAGAGATTTCGGCGGCGATCCTGTGTTCGACAACACCGAGTTCAAGGGCATCGCGAACCTTATCGACTCCCTTGAGATAAACGACACCCCCGAGGAGGCAAAAGAGCCTACCCTCGAGGTGGAAAAGGAAGACCTTGACCTCGGCGAGATAGAGTCCGAGGAGCTGCTCTCGGATATGGCGGCTGTCGCCCCCGACGACGATGACGAGGTCATTCCCGAGGTGGTCGCCCCCTACGTATTCCCTCATTACGATCTTCTCAACAAAAATACAGAAACGGTACAGAACGATTATCAGGAGGAGCTCCGCGAGAATGCTCAGGCGCTTATCGATACCCTCAAGAGCTTCCGTGTCGGCATCAAGGAGGTCACCTATTCAAGAGGACCTACCATCACCAGATACGAGCTCAAGCCCGAGGTGGGAACGAGAGTCCGCTCGATAGCCAACCTTGTGGACGACATCGCCCTCAGCCTTGCCACATCGGGTGTCAGAATCGAAGCCCCGATCCCCAACAAGGCGGCGGTCGGTATCGAAGTACCGAACAGAGAACGCGCCACGGTATATCTCCGCGACCTTATCGAAAATCCCAAGTTCACGGAGGCTAAGAGCCGTCTCACAGCCAGCCTCGGTATGGACGTCGGCGGCAACCCCATCTATTTCGATATAGCCAAGATGCCTCACCTGCTTATTGCGGGTACGACGGGCTCGGGTAAGTCGATCTGTATCAACAGTATAATCATCAGTATCCTTTACAAGGCTAAGCCCGACGACGTCAAGCTTATCCTTATCGACCCCAAGAAGGTCGAGTTCAATATGTACAAGACTATTCCCCACCTCTACTGCCCTATCGTCAGCGAGCCTAAGAAGGCGGCGGGCGCTCTGGCTTCTGCCGTGGCGGAAATGGAAAGGCGCTTCGAGCTTATCGAGACAGTCGGCGTTCGCGACATCGGAAGCTACAACGCCGCTGTGGAAAATGACCCCGAGAGAGAATATATGCCTCAGATGGTCATTATCATCGACGAGCTTGCCGACCTTATGATGACAGCCCGTGACGAGGTCGAGACCTCGATCTGCCGTCTCGCTCAGAAGGCGAGAGCCGCGGGTATCCACCTTATCCTCGGTACACAGCGTCCCTCTGTCGACGTTATCACGGGTCTTATCAAGGCTAACGTTCCTTCACGTATCGCCTGCACAGTCAACTCTCAGGTCGACTCCAGAACTATCATCGACGTTGCGGGCGCGGAAAACCTCATAGGTCGAGGAGATATGCTCTTCGCTCCCGTAGGATCTTCCAAGCCTATGCGTGTTCAGGGCGCGTTCGTAAGTGACTCTGAGGTCGAGAACGTGGTCACCTTCATCAGCGAGACTAACGGCAAGGCTAAGTACAACACCGACTTTATCAACAGGATCGAGGAGGAGGCTGCAAAGTGCGGCAACTCCAAGAAGGGCGGCTCGAGCGGATTTGAGTCCGACTCCGACAGCGGTGACGACGGCGGCGACTCCAAATTCAAGGATGCCGTAAAGCTGGCTATTGAGGAGGGCAAGATCTCTACCTCTCTTATGCAGAGACGACTCGGCGTCGGCTACGGAAGAGCCGCGAAGATCATCGACACGATGGAGGAGATGGGCTACGTAAGTAAGCCCGACGGAAACAAGCCCCGCCGTGTGCTCATCACTATGGACGAGTATATGAGGCGTGTGTCTGACGGAAACCTCGGCTCGACCGAGGACTAAGGCTTGTCATATTTGGAAAGACCGAAAAAGTCCAAGAATAAATAAAAAAATCCCGTTTACGCATAAAAACACAAATGAGACAGTAATAGGTCGAATTTCTTCGAAATTCTTCATTTTTATGGACTTTTTCTACCGCCGTTTTCGGGGCTCGACGTACCTTTGTACGCCTCACGCCCCGAAGAACGGCGTTTCTTTCTCAAATCTGCCTGCGCCTTACGGCTTGTCATTGGAAAGACCGAAAAAGTCCGACTTTAAATAAAATACAAATAGGCAAAAAAAGCGTTGTATCCCCAAGGACACAACGCTTTTTTTCATTCAATTATTTTTTCTTGTTCTTGTACTGTACCGCCTTGACGACTACCGCGGAGAGGACCGCAAGGGCGAGTACGTTGGGTATTACCATAAGGTTATTGAACATATCGGTAAGCTCCCAAACCAGATCGTTCTGGAGGCAAGAGCCGAGGAATATGAAGACAATGGCAAATACCGAGTAAACAATTGTCGCTACCTTGGACTTCTTGCCAAAGAGATACTCAACGTTCTGCTTTCCGAAGAAGTTCCAGCTTATGATCGTGGTGAAGGCAAAGAAGGTAAGGCATACCGCGATAATTATGTTACCGACTACCTCGTTTCCGAGAGCCATTCCCACAGCGGTCTGCATAAGATTTGCCTTGGTGAGCGAGGTCGCCGCAAGTCCCTCGGGAGTGGAGAGAGGACCGTTACCCGCGTAAAGTGTGGAGATAACCACAATTGCCGTCATTGTGAGGACCACAAAGGTATCTATAAACACACCGATCATCGCGACTACACCCTGATCGTGAGGCTTTTCAACCTTAGCCTGAGCGTGTGCGTGAGGTGTTGAACCCATACCTGCCTCGTTGGAGAAGAGTCCGCGCTTAACACCCTGAGAGATAGCCGCCTTGATAGCCGCGCCGAAAGTACCGCCGATTATTGCCTGAGGCGTGAATGCAAACTTGAAGATCATACCGAAGGTCTCGGGAATGAGCTTTATGTTTATACCGAGTATTACAAAACCAACTACGATATAAAGAACCGCCATTATGGGAACTATCTTTTCAGCAACCGAAGCTATACGCTGGATTCCTCCGATGAAGATAAACGCGCAGATCGCCGCGAGAACTATTCCTATCATCCAAGGCTGGACAACGCTGCCCGTTGCAGTGCTTACAGCACTCGCGATCGAGTTGGACTGAACCATAGCGCCCATAAATCCGAGAGCAAGTGTGATAGCGATGGCAAAGAATACCGCAAGGAACTTGCCAAAGCCGCCCTTGAACGCCTTCTTTATGTAGTAAACAGGTCCGCCGAGAACCGAGCCGTCCTCCTTGACGATCTTGGTCTCCTGCGCAAGTACCGCCTCGGCGTAGATCGTTGCCATTCCGAAGAAAGCGATGACCCACATCCAGAAGATCGCGCCGGGTCCGCCCACCATGATAGCGCCGCACGCGCCCACGATGTTACCCGTTCCGACCTGAGCCGCGATTGCGGTGGCAAGTGCCTGGAAGGAGGAGATTCCGCCCCTCTGCTTACCGCCTTTGAAGGAGAGACCTCCAAAGACCTTCTTCATTCCCTCGCCAAAGCAGCGAACCTGAACGAATTTAGTCCTTATCGTGTAGAAAAGTCCGATTCCCACCAAAAGGAAGATGAGAATGTAGTCCGACATATACGCATTGATCTTTGCGACTATCGGCAAAAGAAAATTTGATACAGCTTCCATAAAAGCCTCCTTAAATATAAAAAATCCGCTGAAATATCAGCGGCTCTAAAGAAAAATACTCACAGACACGAAAAAGATATGTCTGCTCTGTCCTTTTGCCTGAGAGATTCAGCGCTTATGCGCCTTGCACCTTCGGCACTCATTTAAGAGATTCTCCAGAGCCCCTCCGCTAACGGTCCGTAAGTTCCGCAAGCATCTTCGGTTCATACGGCATATTATATCACATATCCTTCTCTTTTGCAATAGGTTTTTGAAAATTATTTAACAAATTTCGACTTTTTTATTAAAACACCCCTCACAGGTGGCAACACATCAAAAAAGCAGACGTTCAGCAAAAAATGTCGCAAAAATTATCGTTTATGACTTGTTTTCAAGGGGTTTTTGTCTTATAATAAAAGCAAATAAACCGAAAAGGAGTTTTTTTATGATAAGAGTATTGGTCTGGAATGAATTTTACCACGAGCAAAACAAGGAGCACGTGAGGGAGATCTACCCCGACGGAATTCACGGCGAGATCGCGAAATTCCTCGGAGCGGACGAGGAGATCACAGTCAGAACGGCGACCCTCGACGACGAAAATTGCGGTATAACCAAGGAGATCCTTGACGAGACCGACGTTCTTATCTGGTGGGGACACGTTCGCCACAAGCTCGTTCCCGATGAGGTGGCGTATCTTGTCCGCGATGCCGTTCTTGAGGGAATGGGAGCGATCTTCCTCCACTCTGCGCACCACTCAAAGCCCTTCAGATACCTCCTCGGCACGTCCTGCAACCTGACCTGGAGGGAGTCGGGCGACAGTGAGATCCTTTGGGTCACCGAGCCTTCTCACCCCATAACGAGAGATATCGACAGATTTTTCACCCTCGAGCACGAGGAGACCTACGGTGAGCCCTTTGTAATTCCCACCCCCGATAAGCTCCTGCTTATCTCCAGCTTCAGCGGCGGCGAGGTCTTCCGCTCGGGCTGTCTCTACGAGAGAGGTAACGGAAAGATCTTTTATTTCCAGCCCGGTCACGAGACCTTCCCAACCTTTAAAGTACCCGAGGTCCAGAGTGTGATCAAAAACGCGGTACATTTCGTCGCGCCAAGCTTCAGACGTGAAATAAACTGTCCTCACGTCCGCAAATACAATGACCCCGAGGGTTACGTTATTGTTAAATAAAAGTTAAATAAAAGCGAGTAGCTGTCTCAAAATTGTACTTGAGACAGCTACTCATTTATTTTACATCAAGCCCTTACTTTATCATTGCCGAAACGGTCTGCTCCGCTGATGCCAATGCATCGGCGATCTTTGCTGTGTCGTTTCCGCCCGCCATTGCGTTGTCGGGGCGTCCGCCGCCCTTTCCGCCTGTCACTGCCGCAACAGCGCCGACAAGCTTACCTGCGTGGATTCCCGCCGCAACAGCCTCCTTACCCGCAACCGCGATAAAGTTCAGCTTTCCGTTTGCCGAAACGGCAAGTACAGCCACGGTATCGGGGCAGGTCGCCTTGATCTCATCAGCAAGCGCGCGAGCCGCGTCAAGCTGCATATCCTCAAGCGCGGCGCTTACAAGGCGGAGCTTTCCTACCTGCTTTGCAGAGGAGAGTATTCCGTCGAGCTTGGAAGCCGCCAGCTTCGAGTTGAGGGCGTCGATCTCGCCCTTCGCAGTGTGGAGCTCCTCACGGACAGCCGCCGCTCTCTTTGCCAGATCCGCGGGGTTCTGTGCCTTGAGCTCGGAAGCGGTATCGGCGATCAGCTTCTGCTGATCGGCAATTATATTCAGGACGCCAAGTCCCGTCTTAGCCTCTATTCTTCTGACACCCGCCGCGACAGACGCCTCGGACGCTATCTTAAAGAGACCGATCTTAGCGGTATTGTCAAGGTGAGTACCTCCGCAGAATTCAACCGAGAAGTCACCCATGGTTACAACTCTTACTATCTTGCCGTATTTTTCTCCGAAGAGAGCCATAGCGCCAAGCTTCTTAGCCTCCTCAAGCTCCATTTCCTGCATTGTGACATCAGCTCCCTTGAGGATCTCAGCGTTCACAAGCGCCTCAACGGCTGCAAGCTCCTCACCCGTCATAGCCGCGAAATGAGTGAAGTCGAAGCGCAGGTGATCTCCCTCAACGTAAGATCCCGCCTGCTCAACGTGTGAGCCGAGAACCTTGCGCAGTGCCGCCTGAAGCAGGTGGCAGCAGGAGTGCGCTCTCATAATAGCGCGTCTTCTTTCGGTCTCAAGAGATGCCGTAACAGTGTCACCCACCTTGAGCGCTCCGCTCGTAAGTGAGCAGATGTGGAGATAGATGCCGTCGGTCTTCTTGGTGTCGCTTACCGCAACGGTAGCGCCCTCGGATCTTATCACACCCGTGTCGCCGACCTGACCGCCGCCCTCTCCGTAGAAGGGGGTCTTATCGAGCACAAGCGTAAAGTCGCCCTCGCTGATCTCGGATACCGAGCGTGTGCCGTCCTCGTCCTCAATAATGATAGCAAGGACCTTTGCCTCAGATTCAAGATTATAGTATCCCACGAACTCGGTCTTCGCCAGATCGTCGAGCATCTGCTTCGAGGATTCATCCCAACCGCCTACGTTGCCTCTTGCGGCTCTCGCGCGGTTCTTCTGCTCTGTCATAAGAGCGGTGAAGGTGTCCTCGTCAAGCTCAAGACCCTTCTCGGAGGCGATCTCGCGAGTCAGATCTATGGGGAATCCAAATGTGTCGTAAAGCTTGAAGACGTCCTCACCCGAGATAGTCTTCTTGCCCGATCTCTCTGCCTCGTCGATAATTCCCGAGAGGATAGAAAGACCCGCGTCTATAGTGGCATCGAAGCGAGTCTCCTCGTTTTCGATGACCTTGATGATGTAATTCTTCTTTTCGCCGAGCTCGGGATATGCCGAAATATTCTCGCCGATGACCACCTCGCAAAGCTCGGTGAGGAATGTGCGGTTTATGCCGAGAAGCTTACCGTGTCTGCAGGCTCTTCTGAGAATTCTGCGGAGAACGTAGCCGCGGCCCTCGTTGGAGGGAATAACTCCGTCGCTTATCATAAAGGTCGAGCTTCTGATATGGTCGGTGATAACACGGATAGAGACGTCGTTCGCGGCGTCCTTGCCGTATTCCTTGCCCGAGATCGAGCAAACGGTGTTGAGTATCTTTCTTACAGTGTCGACCTCAAAGAGGTTGTCCACTCCCTGCATAACGCAGGCAAGGCGCTCAAGACCCATTCCAGTATCGATATTCTTCTGCGTAAGCTCGGTGTAATTTCCGTTTCCGTCGTTGTTGAACTGAGAGAAAACGTTGTTCCAGATCTCCATAAAGCGGTCGCAGTCGCAGCCGGGCTTACAGTCGGGCGAGCCGCAGCCGTACTTCACACCTCTGTCGAAATAGATCTCGGAGCAAGGTCCGCAAGGACCTGAGCCGTGCTCCCAGAAGTTATCTGCCTTGCCGAGGCGGACGATCCTCTCAGCGGGAACGCCGATCTTCTTGTTCCAGATCTCAAAAGCCTCCTCGTCGTTCTCGTAGATCGAGGGCCAGAGGAGCTCACCCGGGATCTCAAGCCATTCGGTGAGGAATTCCCACGCCCACGGAATTGCCTCGTTCTTGAAGTAATCGCCGAAGGAGAAGTTTCCGAGCATCTCGAAATACGTGCCGTGGCGCGCGGTATGTCCAACGCGCTCAAGGTCGGGAGTACGGATACACTTCTGGCAGGTGGTCACTCTGTTTCTCGGGGGTATCTCCTCGCCCGTGAAATACTTTTTCATAGGCGCCATACCCGAATTTATCAGAAGCAAGGATTTGTCGTTGATGGGAACGAGTGGGAAAGAGGGGAGACGAAGGTGTCCCTTCGACTCAAAGAATGAGAGATATTTTTCTCTCAGATCGTTTAAAGATGTCCACTGCATAATTTTTGCCTAACCTTTCAAAAAATCTATCATTTTATTATATCACCAAAAAACCGCTCTGTCAAGAGCTATATGCATAAGGATATCCTTTTTGGGGAAGTTTTTTATGGTAACGAGTTTATTTGATAATATGGTGGATGAGTAGTCAAAGTCAAACTCGACGTCGCTTGGTGGCAGAATGACACGGACGGGGTAATGTATCTTTTTGTTCGTTACGGACACCTCATCCGTCACGGCGTTGCCGTGCCACCTTCTCCCACTGGAGAAGGCTTTTTTGTGACTAATGTTTCGAAAGGTTTTTGATTGTGTCATCTGTACCAAAATCGCAAACGATCTCACATCGAGAACACAGTAACAAACAGCCTTCTCCAGTGGGAGAAGGTGGCAGCCGCTTGTCGGCTGACGGATGAGGTGTCTTTTTTGTTTGCTACGGCACTTGTACGAACATATCCCGCAGGGCAATAACCCCCTATGTGTCATCCTGAGCGAAGCAAACAATTGAATATTGTTTGCGTAGTCGAACCCGACGAAAGGAGGGCGATGCATAGCATCGGGATCTAAG
>SVSX01000034.1 GCA_015064085.1 Oscillospiraceae bacterium
TCTTCGAAATTCTCCATCTTTATGGACTTTTTCTACCGCCGTTTTCGGGGCTCGACGTACGCTTGTACGCCTCACGCCCCGAAGAACGACGCTTCTTGCTCAAATCTGACTATCCCCTTAAAAGAGGCTGTCTCAAATTTGCATTTGAGACAGCCCCTAATTTTCTTTATTCAAGCATATATTTTGTTTCTATCTCGTCGGATATATCGTGACATACCTTGATAAGGCAGCCGAGGAAGATAAACGCTCCGACCATCTGCAGACTTCCCGCAAAATCAAAGGTCTTTGCGAAAAAGCTGTAAAACAGCTTTGTTCCAACGGCAAAAAATCCGCCAACATAAAGGTATATAAGCTTTTTATAGGACGCCTTATGTTGCTCAGCCAGGCGTAGGGTATCCTTTTCGTGATCGACACCGTAGGCAAAGCCCGTATGAGTATCTATCGTCTTCCTCAAAAGATGTCCAAGAGTCAACACCGAGCAAACGAACGCCGCCGCGGCTATCACAGCCGTAACTGTCATAAGGATATAGCTCAGATAAGCCCCCTCGTCCTTGTAGACCGCACCGAAATGATAATTCGCGAAAAATGAAAGCTCAAATATATATGCAACAAGGCTTGAAACAAAGTAGAATAAAAACGTAGCCACTACAGTTGTCCTTTTCACGCTCAAGTGCTTGAGAAGTATTAAGGTAGCGACAAGAAAGAATACAGCCGAAATGATATCGGGGATAAGATTAGTCATATCGGGTGAGAAAAAGCCCAGCTCGGAAGGAAGAAGCGTGAAGTCGGTAACTCTGAAATCAATATAGAGGATAGCGTAAAAGGCAAGAAAGAAGGTTGCCATTGTGAAGCTTCTTTTTACGAAGATCCCCTTTCTCGGAAGAACGTCTCTCTCATATCTTTCCTTCAGTGACATCAAAAACTCACTGTCGTTATTGACAGCTTTAAAATATCTGAATATTTTTACGGCAAAAACGATTCCGACAATAGATGTCACAAATATTGACATTCCGCGCATAAGTCCGATAAACTCATAAAGGAAGCTGACCTTAGTTCCCTCAGCCCCATTATATGTGGTAAGATTAGAGAATTCGGGCAAAACGTTCAGTGCCGCCTTAAAGATGACAAAGAAAACAGCAAAGCCCTTGATCCTGTCGGTATTAGATCTGCCCTCGGGCTTCCTTGCGGCTAAGAGATAGCTGTTCGGTGTGGAAAAAGCAAGAGCCGTCATACCCGAGAAGAGCTTGGTAAATGCCATAAAGAGGATCACAGTGTCAACTATGGCAAAAACAAAGGAAAGCAGAAGCATTCCCGTGTTCTTCTCGTCGGCGCGTGAAATGCCCATTACCCACAAAAGCGCGGCGATCTTGGCTATCTCGGAAATTATCATATATCTGAAAAATTTCTGAGATTCGGCAATATCCTCGTCGAGAAGCGCCATTTTTGTGAGTGTAAAATTAAGAATCAGGTATCCGATAAGGTCGGGCAGCGGGTCGATGATATTTATATTTCCGTTGAAGAAAAACAAGCACGCCACCGCTATTGATATAAATCCGAAATTATATGCTGACAGTTGTTTTTTTTCGGTCGTGTACATAAAATATCTCCAAAATTATTTTTTCTTTTTCTTTTTAGCTCGTTCAGCTCGGTTCTTTTCGGCAAATTCCATTGCCTTTGCCTCTCTCGCGTCAAGCTCTTCCCTGTATTGATTTATAAATTCAAACCGTGAGGGCTTCCGCTTCATTTCCCTGTCGTTCTCGTCGCAAATTCCCGAATAACAGGAGAAAAGCAAAACCAGATCCATCACTATCCAGCCAAGGTAAAGCAGAAAGAGCGGCAGCGTCATATTCCTGTTATAGGATTTGACAAATTCGAAGGGCATAAATTTTATGAACGAGAGCAGGAAATATGCCACAACAAAAATGAGATTTCTGATCGCTCCAAAGGCTATCTTATCCGACTCGGTCTCCTTTGCTATCGACCTTACGGCGAACAGAAGCAGGAGATGGAATATAAGCACCGTTCCCGTTTCGAGGTTGGTTATGACCTTCATAAAGGTCTCGCCGAAGGGGCTTGGCGACAGGAAGACCATATCGTAAATCTCGACCACTGAGAAACAGATATTGATCAGCCCGAGAAGAAATGAGGCATATACCGAATAGGTAAAATTCTTATTGTATTGGGTAAGCTTCATAATACCCGAGCACATCATAAGATATCCGAAGGCTCTGAAGAAGCACCCCCAAGGGTTCATTGCCATCAGGTATGTTATAAAGTATCCGAAAAACAGTATTCCAAAGCCCATAGGGGTAACTCCTTTCAAATTATAGGTCTGTATCAGTCGTTGTTATCGTTATTCGGTGCTCCGCAGCACTTCTTATATTTCTTTCCGCTTCCGCAGGGGCAAAGATCGTTTCTTCCCACAGAGGAAGCCGCTTTTTTATTTACGCTGACCTTTTTCGCGGACTTCTGCATATTTCCCTCAAAGCCCTCCTGAAGAGGCTTAGCGAGCTGAACTCTCTTAATCTCGGGGGTCTTGACGGTAACAGAAAGGATCATTCTGACGGTTCTGTCTCTGATGTCGTCGATCATAGCGTCAAACATATCAGCGCCCTGAATTCTGTACTCGTTTACGGGATCTCTCTGAGCGTAGCTCTGAAGTCTTATGCTGTCCTTGAGATCGTCCATAGCGTCGATATGATCCATCCAGCTACGGTCAACGTTTTGGAGAAGCACAGCTCTCTCAAGCTCTCTAAAACGCTCCTCGCCAACAAGCCCGATCTTTTCCTCGTAAAGAGCCATTGCCTTGTCGCAAAGGAGATCGCACACGTCGTCCTTGGTGAGCTTTTTAAGCTCCTTCTCGGAATATACAAGGTCCTCGTCGGTGGTAAGAACACCCTTGTAATTTTCGCGAAGACCCGTGAGATCCCAATGCTCGGGCTCGTCTCCCTGAAGGAAGGTAGCAACTGTAGATACAACGGTATCGTTTATCATCTTGCGTATCGTCTCGCTGATATTCTCTCCGTTGAGAACGTCCTGCCTTTGCTTATAGATGAGGTTTCTCTGCTGGTTCATAACATCGTCGTAGGTAAGAACGTACTTACGTCTCTTGAAGTTCTGATCCTCTATTCTCTTCTGAGCGTTTTCGATGGTATTGGAGAGGATCTTGGTATCGATGGGCGTATCCTCATCGAGTCCGAGACGGTCAACGATGCCGATAAGTCTGTCCGATCCGAATAGTCTCATAAGATCGTCCTCAAGTGAAATGAAGAACTTCGACTCACCCGGGTCTCCCTGACGTCCCGAGCGTCCTCTGAGCTGGTTGTCGATACGGCGGCTTTCGTGTCTTTCAGTGCCGAGAATAAAGAGTCCGCCCGCTTCCCTGACCTTTTCAGCCTCGGGAGCGATCTCCGCCTTATATTTCTCATAAAGCTCTCTGTAAACAGCTCTTGCCTCCTTGACAGCCTCGTCGTTTATCTCGGCAGTACCCGTTGCGCTTGCGATAAGCTCCTCGGGTATCTCCATCTTTTTCATTTCCTTTTTCGCCATATGCTCGGGGTTACCGCCAAGCATAATATCCGTTCCACGTCCCGCCATATTGGTCGAGATGGTTACAGCGCCGAATTTTCCCGCCTGAGCGACTATCTCAGCCTCACGGTCGTGATACTTCGCGTTGAGTACGGTGTGAGGAATTCCCTCTTTTTTAAGTCTTCTTGAAAGCTCCTCCGATTTGTCTATAGAAACAGTACCCACAAGCACGGGCTGTCCCTTTTCGTGGCATTCCTTTATCTGCTCAACAACAGCGTTATATTTTCCCGCAACCGTCTTATAAACTACGTCAGACAGGTCTCTTCTTATCATAGGCTTGTTCGTGGGGATCTCTACTACGTCAAGGGCGTATATTTCGCGGAACTCTGTCTCCTCGGTAAGCGCCGTACCCGTCATACCCGAGAGCTTCTTATACATTCTGAAATAGTTCTGGAAGGTGATGGTCGCAAGTGTCTTGTTCTCCTTCTCGATCTTAACTCCTTCCTTAGCCTCAATAGCCTGATGGAGACCGTTGGAATATCTTCTTCCCGGCATAAGACGTCCCGTAAAGGCATCGACTATCATAACTCCGTTCTCATTGACAACGTAGTCAACGTCGAGCTTCATAATACCGTGAGCGCGTATTGCCTGATTGATATGGTGAGCGATCTCGGAGTTCTCGGGATCGGAAAGGTTCTCTATTCCAAAGAATTCCTCTGCCTTTTTAGCGCCGTTCGGCGTCAGGATAGCGTTATTTGCCTTTTCATCGACAATATAATCTGCATCGATATCGTCGTAGCTCTCCTTAGAGTCCATTTCCTTGATTACGAATTTGCGGAGCTTTCTCGCAAAGGCATCGGCTCTGTCGTACATATCGGTGGATTTCTCCCCCGCGCCCGAGATGATAAGAGGAGTTCTCGCCTCGTCAACAAGGATTGAGTCGACCTCGTCAACGATAGCGAAGTTGTGTCCTCGCTGAACCATTCTCTCCTTATAGACCACCATATTGTCACGGAGATAGTCAAATCCAAACTCATTGTTAGTTCCGTAGGTTATATCCGCCTCGTAAGCCGCCTTCTTGTCCTCGGGAGAAATACCGTGAATTACAAGACCTGTTTTAAGTCCCATAAACTCATAAACTCTGCCCATCTCCTCGCTGTCACGGCGAGCAAGGTAATCGTTTACCGTAACGACGTGGACACCGTCACCCGAAAGCGCGTTGAGGTAAGCCGGCATAGTAGCGACGAGGGTCTTACCCTCACCCGTTTTCATTTCGGCAATTCTTCCCTGATGAAGGATTATACCGCCGAGAAGCTGAACGCGGAAGGGTCTTTTTCCGAGCACTCTGTCGTCTGCCTCACGTATTGCCGCAAAAGCCTCACCCATAATGTCCTCAAGTGTTTCACCCTTTGCGAGTCTTTCCTTGAATACCGCGGTCATACCCGAAAGCTCCTCGTTGGACATTTCTTTATATTTAGGCGCAAGTGACTCAATATAGTCAACGTACTTGTTGAGCTTCTTCACCTGCTTCTCGCTGTAAGTTCCGAAAAGTTTTGTTCCCAATCCCATAGGAGACCTCCAAAAATAAATATATTCATATTATTATACACCATCAGCCCAATTTTTTCAAGTGGGTTATCGAAATAGATATCGATTTCTTTTGTAAATTTTTATACGTAATCTATTGAAAGAATTATAAATTCGTTATATAATAGAGCCATAAGTATTTTTTTGAAAGGTTTTGCAATGATAAAGATAAATATTGTTCTCCACGAGCCCGAAATACCACAAAACACGGGAAATATCGCAAGGACCTGCGCCGCAACGGGCGCTTCCCTTCACATAATCAAGCCGATGGGCTTTACGATAGACGACAAGAAGCTGAAACGTGCGGGGCTTGATTATTGGGACAAGCTCGATATTACATATTACGACAACACCGAGGATTTTTACAGAAAAAATCCCGATGCCGTGATCTACTATTATTCCACAAAAGCACCGAGAGCATATACCGAAATTGAAAGCTATCCCGAAAGCGTATATATTATGTTCGGCAAGGAAAGCAAAGGAATTCCCGAGGAGATACTTAAGGAAAATAAGGATTTCTGCGTAAGGATACCTATGAGAGACACCCTTCGCTCACTCAACCTCTCAAACTCGGTTGCTATCGCTGTCTATGAGATACTCAGGAGAGACTCATTTGAGGGTCTTCGCGAGGACGGTGAGCTGACAAAATACGTATGGAATTGAGGTATATATGAATAAAAAGGTTTTAGTCGCCATGAGCGGCGGCGTCGACAGCGCGGTTGCCGCCCTGCTTATAAGCCGCGGAGGCTACGACGCCTGCGGCATCACGATGAAGCTCTGGTCGGATACCGAAAGGGTCACCGACAGCTATTCGGGAATATCTAATTCCGATATTGATGACGCGGCGGCGATCTGCAAAAAAATCGGCATAGAACACCGCATCACCTCCCTCGGAGACAGCTTCAGGCACTCGGTCATAGATAAATTCATTTCCGACTACAAAAACGGCGCGACCCCCAACCCCTGCGTCGAATGTAACAGAGCAATAAAATTCGGAAAGCTTCTTGATATTGCTCTCGAAATGGGATTTGACTCGATCGCCTCGGGACATTATGCTCTGATCGAGCAAGATACAAGCGGAAGATATCTCATAAAAAAGGCGCTTGACCCCAAGAAAGATCAGTCATACGTTCTATGGTCGCTCAAAAAGGATATTCTCTCAAGGATAATTATGCCCCTTGGAAGCTACACAAAGGAAGAGATCCGCGAGATCGCGAGACGCGAGGGCTTTGAGAACGCCCACAAATCGGACAGTCAGGATATCTGCTTCATTCCCGACGGAGATTACGCGGGATTTATTATGAAAAACTCCGACTGTGACTTTCCTTGCGGCGATTTTATCGACACCGAGGGAAATATTCTCGGAAAGCATAAGGGGATAATAAATTACACGGTGGGACAGCGCAAGGGGTTAGGTATTGCCCTCGGTCGCCCGATATTTGTCAAGTCAAAGGACGTGCTGTCAAACACCGTAACCCTTTGCGACAACGACGGGCTTTTCTCAAAAAGACTTACTGCCTCACGCGCGAACTTCATTGCCTGCGACGGCTTTTCCGCGCCTACAAGGCTCTCCGCCAAGATACGTTATAAGCACGAGGAATCCCCCGCAACGATCATCCAGACCGACACCGACCGCTTCGTTCTTGAATTTGAAGAGCCTCAGCGGGCTATCGCAAAGGGACAGTCTGTGGTCCTTTACGACGGCAACACCCTCGTCGGCGGCGGGATCATCGACTAAGTAAACCATAAGTAGACATTATCTCACTTGACAAAAGCAAAACCGTATGTTAGAATAAAAAAGTACCGAGGATATTGCTGCAGAAATATCCGGGGATATATTTTTAAGAAAGGAGGCGAGATTACGATGTATTTTGCATTTTCATCAAATGCCGTATTGCTCGCCGATTGCGCTGCGAAGGCGTAAAGTAAGCGAGTAATAAGGATCTTATCTCGGGCGAAAGCTCGGGATAAGGTCCTCCGCAGTATGACCTGTGTGCGGCAAAGCTACACAGGAGGTATTGAATTGAGCGTTGAACTTGGCTCAAATATCAAAAAGCTGAGAAAGGAACACAAGATGACCCAGCGCCAGCTTGCGTCACAGTTGAAGATAAGCGTGCAGGCGGTCTCAAAATGGGAGCGAAATTGCTCCTACCCCGACGTCTCCCTTCTTGTTCCGATCTCGCGTATCTTTTCGGTAACTCTTGACGAGCTGTTCGGAAACGATACGAAAGACTAAAAAGCTGTTATTGCCCGATGAGCAACAACAGCTTTTTCTTTTGTCTTAAATTATCTTATCTCTTGGAGAGAACCTCGTTTTCGTAAGCGACGACCTCGTCGTACCACTCAGCGCCCGAGATCACGCCGCAGCGGCTGCAGTATTCATCCCATACCTCACCGAAGGGCAGAGTTTTGTATTCCTCCTGCATAACGAGAAGCTTTGTGAAATCTCCGCCGTCCTGAAGTGCCTTGAAGTCAGCCGAGGGCTCGAGAAGCGCGTAAAGCAGAGCCTTCTGCATATTTCTCGCGCCAACCGTCCAAGCGGCAATTCTGTTGATACTTGCGTCAAAGTAGTCAAGCGCGATGTAAACTCTTCCCAGCGCATCGCATCTTACGATCTCCTTTGCGATCTCACGTGTCTCGTCGTCAAAGATAACAACGTGGTCGGAGTCCCATCTTACGGGACGTGTAACGTGGAGCGCTATCTCAGGGAAGAAAGCAAGGAGCGAGGAGATCTTGTCGGATACCACCTCGGTAGGATGATAGTGACCGTTATCCATAAGGGGCAGTATATTTCTTGTTGCCGCGTAAGCAAGTGAAAATTCAGCAGAGCCTACAGTGTAGCTCTCAACGCCGATTCCGAACACCTTGGACTCAACGCAAGGCTTAACAAGGTCTTTGTTATATCCCTCAAGCATCTCATCGATAGACTTTGCGTATCTCTCGCGAGGACCTACTCTGTCGGCGGGGATATCCTTAAATCCGTCGCCCGTCCAGATATTCATAACGCAAGGAATACCCGTCTCCTTAGCGAAATACTCGGAGATCCTTACACAAGCGCGTCCGTGCTCTACCCAGAATTTTCTGATATTCTCATCGGGAGAGGAAAGTGTGAGACCGTTTGCAAGTCTGTGTGAGAAGAAGGTGGGGTTAAAGTCAAGACCCGCTCCGTGCTTCTTCGCGAACTCAACCCACTTTTTAAAGTGCTTGGGCTCAAGCTTGTCTCTGTCAGCGAACTCGCCGTCCTCAAATATAGCGTAGCTTGCGTGAACATTTACCTTCTTGATACCGGGAACAAGGCTGAATACCTTTTCCATATCAGCCATAAGCTCCTCGGGGGTACTTGCCTTACCCGGATAGTTACCCGTGGTCTGGATTCCGCCTGTGAGAGGACCGACGCTGTCAAATCCGTTTACGTCGTCTCCCTGCCAACAGTGTATCGACACAGAAACCTTCTTAAGCGCCTCTATAGCCGCCTCGGTGTCTATGCCAATCTTTGCGTATTTTTCTTTTGCGTATGTATACTGATTCATATTGACCTCCAAATTTTATATTTGATTATACTGTGATCTTCTTTACGTCAAAGGAGCGCTTTACGCACATACGAGCCTCTTCGATAGAGCCGAAAACACCCGTGCCGAGCATAAGGGAAAGTATATTTCCGATAGCTGTTGCCTCTGTAGGACCTGCGTATACGGGAATTCCGGCTTTATTTGCGGTAAGCTCGTTAAGGAAGCTGTCCTTGCTTCCGCCGCCGATAATATGGAGCGCCTCGATCTTCTTTCCGCTGATCTCGGAAATCTCCTTTATCGTCTCTGCATAGCACTCGGAAAGGCTGTTATAAACACAGCCGAGGACCTCTCCGAGGGTCATATCGGGAGCATTGCAGTAGGTCCTTATAGCCTCGGTCATATTCTTCGGCATAAGGAAAGATCCGTCGTTTACGTTGATCCTGTACTTCGTGTCTCTTTCGTCCTCAGCCATCTTGCAAAGAGCGTTGAAGTCATAAGCTCCGCCACACTCCTTGCGGATCGACTGTATGATCCAGAGACCCATTATATTCTTAAGATATCTGTAGCGGTGAGCGTATCCGCCCTCGTTTGTGAAGTTCATCTTCTGGGAGAGTTCGTCGTGAATAGCCTTGAGAGACTCAACGCCCATAAGCGACCACGTACCCGAGCTGAGATATATGATATTATCTGAGTTTGTGGGAACGGCAAGGACCGCAGACGCCGTATCGTGAGATGCGGGGTGTACTACAGTGAGGTCAAAGCCGATCTCCTCCCTGAGCGCGGGAAGAAGATTTCCGACCGTCTCACCGGGCATGGAGAGCTTGCCGAATATCTTCTCGGGATAGCCGAGCATTGTGATAAGCTCTCTGTCCCAATCGTTTGTTTCTATATTAAGGAGCTGTGTGGTACTTGCGTTGGTATATTCGCTTTCGATCTTTCCCGTGAGCATATAGTTGAGAAAATCGGGCATAAGGAGCAGATGCTCTGCCGCCTCAAGCTGCTCGGGATGCTGCTGCTTCAGCGCCATAAGCTGATATACCGTGTTGTATATCTGCTTCTGAATTCCCGTACGGGCGTAAAGCTCCTTCTCGGGAATGATCTTATATACCTCGTCGTCCATTCCCTGTGTTCTGCTGTCACGGTAGCCGACCGAGTCACCGATTATCTTTCCTTCCTTGTCGATGAGAAGAAAATCAACTCCCCAGGTATCTATTCCGAGATACGAGGGCTTACGTCCAAGCTCTCCGCACTTTCTGATACCCGCCTTGACGTGCTCAAAGAGTGCCTTGTGATCCCAGCAGAAGGTTCCGTTTTTATCGGTAAGTCCGTTAGGAAAACGGTAGACCTCCTCAAACATCATTTTTCCGTCCTCGATCCAGGAAAGAATATGGCGACCGCTCGAAGCGCCGATATCAATGGCAAGATAATAAACCTTTTCCATAAAAATATCCTCCTATATTTTCTTATACCTCTATTGTATCACATATTTCTCGGCAAAATAAGGTCGTTATTTTGCTTTTTTTGTGTCTTTTTTTGATATTTCTATTGAAAACAAATAATAAATGTGTTAAAATGGTACAGAAGTATATTCCGAAGGGATGTGAAAGAGCTGAGAGCCGAAATAATATCAAAGCTTGCCGAGATCGCCGTGAAGGAAGCGGAGATGATCTCAAGCGGAGAAAAGAAGACCTTCCCACTTGAAAAGACAGGAAGCTTTATAATCGAGCGCAGACAGATGGCTGACCTCTCCATAGGTATTCCCACCTCATCGATCTGCGCCCGTGTCCATTCGATCTACGACGCCTTCCCCACTCATTCTCACGATTTTATCGAGCTGATGTACGTCTGCCGAGGAAGGATAACCCATACCATAGGAGATAACCGTATCGAGCTCTCCGAGGGCGACATAATACTCCTCGGAAGGTCAACCAAACACGCCATTCTCCCAACAACCGAGCAGGATATCGGCGTCAACGTAATAATCTCCACCGACTATTTCGAGGCGCTTCTGAACGATCTCAAGGGCAGCTCCTCGCTCCCCGAGAAATTTTTTGAAAAGCTTCTCAGCGACGACGACTCGCAATATTTCGTATTTGGCACTTCCGGAATGCTGCCTATAAGCAACGTTATGGAAAATCTTGCTTACGCGCTTATCACGGGAACTATAAGCGACTCATTTATAATGCAGACCTCACTTTCCCTGCTCTTTTCCTATCTTGCAGCCACCCCCGAGCTTCTGCTTGACAATTCAAATCTAAATTCCTACAAGGAGCAGACAAAACGGAAGATACAAAACTATATCCAGACCTCCTATAATACAGCGACACTTTCCGAGGCGGCGTCGATGCTCGGTATCTCGGGAGCTCATCTCTCGAGATGGATCAAGGAAAATTTCGGCGTGACCTTTAAGTCACTGCTTTGTGAAAAGCGCTTTGACGTGGCAAAAAATCTGCTTCTGACCACAAATCTTCCCATATCGGATATCATTCTCAACGTGGGATATGAAAACAGCAGTTATTTTCACAAGGAGTTCTCAAAAAGGTTTGGAATGACACCTATGAATTACAGAAGATCGATGCGAAAATAAAATCAACAATATCCAAAAAAATATCAATAACGGCAATTGAATTTGTATACGTTCTGTTCTATAATGAGTAAAAAAAGAAACGGAGATAAATATGGAAGCAATAAAGAAGATCGACATTCACGCCCACGCGATCCCCTGGCCTGAATACGCGCCAAAATACAAAAGACACGACTCTACGATGCTCACCCCCGAGCAGCTTTTTGATGAATATTATAAAAAGCTGTCGGTTGAGAAAGCTGTCCTTCTCCCCATCACCGCTCCCGAGGCACAGCTCGCACCAATAACCAATGAAATGACAAAATTTCTCGTGGATCAGTTCCCCGACAAGCTTTTGTGGTTCTGCAACGTAGACCCGAGAGCGGTCAACAATAATGACACATCAGACCTTGGTTATCTTCTTGAGCACTATAAATCACTCGGCGCTAAGGGTGTCGGAGAGCTGACCGCAAATCTTTACGCCGATGATAAGATGATAGACAATCTTTTTTCTTACTGCGAGGAGCTTGATATGCCGGTAACAATCCACATAGCTCCCGCGCCCCGAGGATATTACGGTATTATTGACGAACGCGGTCTGCCAAGGATCTCAAGGATGCTGAAAAAACACCCGAAGCTCAAGCTTCTCGGTCATTCTCAGCCCTTCTGGAGCGAGATCGGCGAAAACACCGAGGAGAACCGCAACAGCTACGTAAAGGGCAAGGTCGAGAACGGAGCGCTTGCGAACCTCTTGCGTGAGCACGAAAATCTCTATTGCGATATGTCGGCGGGAAGCGGCGCAAACGCCTTTATGCGAGACCGTGAGTACGCGGCGGCATTTATCGAGGAATTTTCCGACAGACTTCTTTACGGCTGTGATATCTGTATGAAAAATCAGACGTTTCCCTTTAGCTTCGATGAATTTCTCACCTCGATGCGCCTCTCGGGCGAAATAAGCGAGGAAAATTACCGAAAGATAGTGAGAGAAAACGCTTGCAAGCTTCTTGATATAAAATGTTAAAAAGACTTGGCTGTATCAAATTCAAATTTGATACAGCCATTTTTAATTATATTTTATATTATCTGCTGTTCATTGATAACCAGCCTGAATCTGAGTCCAAGCTTCTCGGCGGCACGGCGGCAAAGAAGCATACGCTCAAGGAATATTTCAAAATAATCCATAACAGGACTGTAGGTCGTATCAATGGTAATACTCAAGGTGATATTTTCCTTGTTTTCGTCAATAAACAGCCTTGACTCGGTTACCGAAAAATTCACTCGGTCGTGGATATCAAAATTTGTTACGTCGCGGTTTCTGACTCTGCTTCGTCTGACGTCGCATTTATCGGCTATTATGAGAGCCGCCGCAATGGCGTTCACAGGAACACCCGTCCCCTCGTCGTGATTTCCTATCGCGATCACTACCTTTGCCAGCTCGTCCGCCTCCATACCCATTTTATCAAGTATTCTGAAGGCGATTATAGCTCCGCTCTGGGAATGCTCTATGCGGTTTACAAGATTTCCTATATCGTGCATATGAGCGGCTATCTTCACAAGCTCCACTTCCCTCTCGGGATATCCGAGAGTCGAGAGGATATAAGCCGCATCCTCGGCAACCTTGCCAACGTGTGAAAAGCTATGCTCTGTAAAGCCAAGCTCGGCAAGAGTGTCATCCGCGTGGGTAATATATGTGTTTATATCCTTATTTTGCTTTATGTCACTGTATTTCAGCATCAGCCGTTACCTCCTCGCACTTTTTTTCATCGCCGAACATAATTCCGAGCTCATCGGTGTCGATCTTAACAAATACCGCTATCATATATCCGATCACAAGGACCGATACCACTGCGGTAAGGATCACCGTCGGCGTATCCCATATAACTCCGCCGCCGCATCTCGGAACTACTCCACCGCAGAAGTTATATACGGCGTGAATGAGTACGCAATGCCAGATACAGCCCGTCTTCATAAGCACGACGGCACACATTCCGCCGATAAGCGAGGAGTATCCCACCTGAAGAAGTGTCGCCACGGGAGACGCCCCCGCAAAGATATTGACAAGATGCACCACTCCGAAAATAAGCGAAGACATAAGGATCGATATGAAGAGCTCAAGTCTTGTGCGTCTTCTTCTCTGCATAACGATCATCAGCACACAGCCGCGGAAAACTATCTCCTCAAAAAAGCCTACGCAAAGGCACTCAAAGGCATAAAAGGCTACCGCCGAAGGCTCTGCGCTTATATAAGCATTTCCGGAAAAGAATGAAATTATAGGAAAATTATTGAGAGCGATGACCCAGCAAGGAATCGAGAAAAGCAGCGCTCTCCCAAGCCCCGAGAGCCGAACCTTGAGTATGTTCTGAAAAGATATGTAAATTATAAGGAAAAGCGACAAAGTACCGCCTATAAGCCTTGAAGAGGTGAGATAAACCGCCTCGGAGTTTTCAAAAGACCCGAAAAGCGCATTTTTGAATATCTCACATCCAAAGAGCATAAGGAGCAGAACTGCCATCGCAAGAAGACATACCGTCCTCTTTGTTTTACTTTTGCTCATCTTCTTCCTTTTTCTCGCCGTAATCGTACTCGTAATCCTCGGCGTATTCGTATTCTTCGTCCTGATCCTTATCTGCTTTGACCTCAACAGCACCCGCCGTCTGGAGCTTTCTTTGAAGAACTATAAGCAGTATTCCCGCCGCTACCATAAATATAGCCGTGAGCTGCGAGGGCGTCGTCGCCTCGATTATCGTCGTTCCTCTGTAATCATCACGGAAATATTCAATAATAAATCTCCATACTCCGTAGGCGCAGAGGTATATCTGCAAACAATAGGTCATCTTGTTCTTTACCATAAGAACAAATACCGCAAAGAGTATAAGCAGGAATATCGCCTCAAAAAGCTGTGTTGGTATGACCTTCTTTTCGAGATCTACCATATATATACCGTACCATGCGTCGGTCTCCTTTCCATAGCAGCAGCCGACCATAAGGCAGCCGACACGTCCGAGAGCGTGAGCTATCGCGATACAGCAAGCGGCAATGTCTGCTATCGTAAAGAAGCTCTTTTTATGTCTTCCGTCGGGAAATATCTTTTTTCCGACCAAAAAGTATACGAGGAGGAAAAAGAGCGCTCCGCCTATAAGTCCTCCGTAAAAGGTTGCGCCCGTGGAGGAATTGATAACAAACTTACCGTATTTTTTAATATTGTAAAAGGCTTGGAAAAAAACTGCTGAGAGATACCCGAAGGCTATAGCGCCTATTGCGGTGAAGATACACAGATTCTGAAGTCTCGCGCCGATCTTAGCTCTGTCAGCCAGAAGTCTATATATGATGATAGCCGAAAGCGCCGCAAGGCTGAGACAGATCACGTACATATCGATCCCAGGTAAAATTTCATATGGATACATAACTGAAATTCCTTTCAAAAAAACATTACGTAACAATTATACCGCAAAATCGAGCCTTTGTCAATTCTGCGGTATAATTTTATAAATTATTTACTTTTACGATCAGGTCATCGAGGAATAGTTAGGTGCTTCCTTGGTGATGTTGATGTCGTGAGGATGCGACTCACGAAGACCTGCGCCCGTTATCTTGACAAACTTACCTGTCTCTCTGAGTGTCTCAATGTCGGGAGCTCCGCAGTATCCCATACCCGAGCGGAGACCGCCCATAAGCTGATATACTGTATCCGAGAGCGGACCCTTGAAGGGTACTCTACCCTCAACGCCTTCGGGAACGAGCTTCTTGTTGCCCTCCTGGAAGTATCTGTCCTTAGATCCGCTTTCCATAGCGGCGATAGATCCCATACCTCTGTAGACCTTGAATCTTCTTCCCTGATAAAGCTCCTCGCTTCCGGGGCTTTCCTCACAGCCCGCGAACATCGATCCGATCATAACGGTGGACGCGCCTGCGGCGATCGCCTTTACGATATCTCCGCTGAACTTGAGTCCGCCGTCCGCGATCACGGGGATATTATACTTGTCCGCAACCTCAGCCGCGTCACAGATAGCAGTGATCTGAGGAACGCCGATACCCGCAACTATTCTCGTTGTGCAGATAGAGCCGGGACCGATACCAACCTTTATAGCGTCAGCGCCTGCCTTGATAAGGTCAAGGGCAGCCTCAGCTGTTGCGATATTACCCGCAATAAGCTGGCAGTCGGGGAATGCGTTCTTTATCTTGTATATATTATTGATGATGTTCATAGAGTGACCGTGAGCCGAGTCGAGAACGAGGTAGTCAGCACCTGCCTCAAGAAGGGCTCCCGCTCTGTCAAGCACGTCCTTTGTAACACCGATCGCCGCGCCGCAGATAAGACGTCCGCGGGAGTCCTTTGCGGAATTGGGGTACTTGGAAGCCTTTTCGATATCCTTGATAGTGATAAGTCCCTTAAGCTCGTTATTTTCGTCAACAATGGGAAGCTTCTCGATCTTGTGATGTCTCAGTATCTCCTGAGCGTCAGCAAGAGTTGTTCCCTCGGGAGCGGTAACGAGATTGTCCTTGGTCATAACGTCAGCGATACGAACGTTGAAATCAACCATAAATCTCATATCGCGGTTTGTGATAATACCGATAACTCTCTTCTTGTCGTCGCATATCGGAACACCGGAGATCTTGAACTTGTGCATAAGCTGCTCAGCTTCGTAAACGTAGTTATCAGCTCCAAGGAAAATGGGATTGGTAATAACGCCGTTCTCACTTCTCTTGACTCTGTCAACGTTGTCAGCCTGAGCCTCAATGGTCATATTCTTATGTATAGTTCCCGCTCCGCCCTCTCTTGCGAGAGCAATAGCAAGACCTGCCTCGGTAACGGTATCCATAGCGGCACTCATAACGGGAATGTTAAGAGAAATCTTGTTGGTCAGACGGGTCTTGAGTGAAATGTCCGCAGGAAGAACATCACTCTTAGCAGGAATAAGAAGAACGTCGTCAAATGTAAGACCTTCTTTTGCAAACTTAGAACTGTAATCCATAAAACCTCCTTGCTGCTCCGCAGCGATACAAATTTATTAAATGATATTATATCAAAAACATCTGAAAATGTCAATATCTCTTTTCATTTTTTTCTGCTTTCTCCTTAAAAAACAAAAAAATCTTCACCTATTGTGTTATTAATTGGGTGATATGCTAATAAAATATAAACAAAAAAAGAAAGGAGATACCCTGTCCGTGAAAACAAAAAATCAGCCTCTCTTTTTCCTACTGTTTTCACTGATCTTCATATCGGTGATCCTGACTATGATCCTTCTTACGGGAATATGGAAATTCGATACCGAGGATGCAGACACCGAGGGCGACGTCGGCTATAACTCCTCACTGCCGACGGTAATAATCGACGCGGGGCACGGCGGCGAGGACGGAGGCGCTGTCGGAAGGAACGGGGTTCTCGAAAAGGAGCTTAATCTCGCAATATCCGAGGATCTCGCGACCCTTCTCCGCTCCTCGGGATATAAGGTCATTATGACAAGAAGCGACGACAGAATGCTTTACGACAGAAGCGTTGACTACAGAGGAAGAAAAAAGCTCCTCGATCTTAACGCCCGTGTGGATATCGCAAAAAAAACAGAGATGGCGATCTTCATAAGCATTCATATGAATTCCTTCACGGACAGCAGATACAGCGGACTGCAGGTCTATTATTCAGAAAACGATCCCACCTCTCACTCACTTGCCGAAAGTATACAGAGCACCGTATGTGAGTCCCTTCAAAAAGATAATCAGAGAAAGGTCAAATCATCCGGCGGTAAGATATACCTTCTTGACAGGATAGACTCCCCCGCCGTCCTTGTTGAGTGCGGATTTATCTCAAATCCCGAGGAATGTGAGCTTCTTTGCTCTGAGAAATACAGAAAAGAGCTGTCTCTTGCGCTTTTTTGTGGCATAAATCGATATATTTCCGAAGTTGGTACTTGATTTGAGCGGCTTTTTATTGTATAATGATATATGTATACATTTTTTGAAAGGTCGTTATCAAATGAAAGGCACTAAGCTTGTTTATATCTGCTCGGAATGCGAGTATGAATCGCCGAAATGGATGGGAAAATGCCCTCATTGCGGCGCGTGGAATACATTTGTTGAGGACGTTGTTGAAAAGGAGTCAGCCTCTGCGGCAACAAATAAGAGAACGTCACTCCTTGGAAATGAGCTGAGCGAGGCAGCTCCGTTCTCGGAGCTTGAAGCTCCCGACTATATAAGGACCGCCACAGGTCTCTCAGAGCTTGACAGAGTCCTCGGCGGAGGGCTTGTATGCGGCTCGGTGGTTCTCCTCTCGGGTGAGCCGGGAATCGGAAAATCCACCCTGCTCCTCCAGATATGCGACACCCTCGGTGTCAACCGAAAGGTGCTTTACGTTTCGGGTGAGGAGTCAAGAGGACAGCTTAAGCTCAGAGCGGAGAGACTCAGGATAGTCGGAAAAAATCTCTATATCATAACAGAGACAAACGTTGAAAGAATTCTTGAGGCTGCGGACAAGCTGAAGCCCGACGTTATTATTGCCGACTCGGTGCAGACGATGTATTCCGACAAGGTGAATTCCGCCCCCGGAAGCGTAACTCAGGTAAAGGAAAGCGCTATGGCGTTTATCGGCAAGGCGAAGAACTACGGTATCTCTGTGATACTCGTGGGACACGTCAACAAGGAGGGCGGCATTGCAGGGCCTAAGGTCCTTGAGCATATGGTGGACGCCGTTCTCTGCTTTGAGGGCGACAGAAGACAAGCCTACAGAATAATAAGAGCCAACAAAAACAGATACGGCTCGACAAACGAGATCGGCGTTTTTGAGATGACAGATATAGGTCTTTGCGAGGTGACAAATCCCTCTGAGATGCTTCTCGCGGACCGCCCCTCCGACTCCTCGGGAAACTGTGCCGTCTGCACTATGGAGGGCACAAGACCTATGGTCGCCGAAATTCAGGCACTAGTCACACCCACCGCCTTCCCCGCTCCGCGAAGGACCTCAAACGGTATCGACTACAACAGGACCTGCCTTATTCTCGCCGTTCTTGAAAAAAGACTCGGACTTAAATTCTCGGCGAACGACGTCTACCTCAACGTTATCGGAGGTCTTCAGCTGGACGAGCCCGCCATCGACCTTGCGGTGGCTCTCGCTATGATATCATCTATCACCGATAAAGTGATCCCCGACAGTCTTATTGCCATAGGAGAGCTTGGACTCTCGGGAGAATGCAGAGGCATATCAAATCTTGAGCAGAGGGTCAAGGAGGCGGCGCGTCTCGGATTTACCGAGGTACTTATCCCTTACAGAAACGCCGAAAAGCTCTCGCTTGACGCTTCAACGAAACGAAACGTAAAGATCACACCCATAAAAAATATTTTTGATCTTTTGAGGATAATAAAAAGATAAAACTTACGCTCTTGAATATTGACAAATTCAATGCTTTGTTATATAATAATAGGGTTGTTTATTTATAAAAATTACGGAGGACTAAAAATGGTAAAGTTAACCGATCACGGTGTATTTCTGAAAGACGGCAAGGTCTTTGACACCGCCGATATCTCAGCCGCCGAGGCAAGAAAAAATACCGTCGCGTATTCTATACTCAAATCACACAATAAATCGGGCAACGACGAGGATCTGAAAATAAAATTCGACGCCCTCGTTTCCCACGACATAACCTACGTCGGTATTATTCAGACCGCAAAGGCAAGCGGACTTAAGAAGTTTCCCATTCCCTACGCTATGACCAACTGTCATAATTCGCTCTGTGCCGTTGGCGGAACTATCAACGAGGACGACCACGTTTTCGGTCTTTCCGCCGCTAAGAAATACGGTGGAATATACGTTCCCGCAAACCAGAGCGTCATCCACTCCTACGCGCGTGAGGAGCTGGCGGGCTGCGGCAAGATGATACTCGGCTCGGACTCCCACACAAGATACGGCGCGCTCGGCACTCTCGGTGTCGGAGAGGGCGGACCTGAGCTTGTAAAGCAGCTTCTTTCAAATACTTATGACATCAAATCCCCCGAGGTCGTCCTCGTATATCTCACAGGCGCTCCCAAAAAGGGTATCGGTCCTCACGATGTGGCTATCGCTCTTGTGGGCGCTACCTTCGGCTGTGGATTTGTTAAGAACAAGATCCTTGAGTTCACAGGCCCGGGACTTAAAAATCTTTCTATAGATTTCCGAAACGGCATCGACGTTATGACCACCGAGACCACCTGCCTCTCCTCTATCTGGGAGACAGATGAGATCACCGCCGAGCATTACGCCGCTCACGGTCGCCCCGAGGATTATAAAAAGCTTACTCCCACGGGAACGGCTTACTACGACTCAATGATAGAGATCGACCTCTCGAAGATGGAATCTATGATAGCTCTCCCCTTCCACCCCTCAAACGCCTATACCATCCACGAGTTTCTCGAGAACGCCGAGGAGATCCTCGCAAAGGTCGAGCAGGAAGCAAAGGAAAAGTTCGGAAAGGCGAATTACGACCTTCGCTCGAAGATCAAGGACGGCAAGGTCCTTGCCGATCAGGGTATCATAGCGGGCTGCGCGGGCGGTATGTTCGACAGCATTGACGAGGCGTCCGCAATACTTAAGGGCGGCAGCACGGGCAACGGATATTTCTCACTTTCGGTATATCCCACAAGCGTTCCCGTCTCTCTTGAGCTTACAAAGATAGGCGTTACCGCAGATCTTCTCTCGGCAGGCGCTGTTATCAAGCCCTCCTTCTGCGGACCTTGCTTCGGTGCGGGTGACGTTCCCGCTAACAACGGACTCTCCCTCCGCCACACCACAAGAAACTTCCCCAACCGCGAGGGCTCAAAGCCGGGTGACGGTCAGATCGCGGGAGTCGCGCTTATGGACGCGCGCAGCATTGCGGCAACGGCACGGAATGGCGGCATTATCACGGCGGCTACAGACGTTGATTACGAATATACACCTCACAAATACAGCTTTGACAAGTCGGTATACGAAAAGAGAGTTTACTACGGCTATGGCAAGGCGGACGAGTCTGCCGAGCTTATCCTCGGTCCTAACATAACCGATTGGCCCCGTCAGTATGAGCTCGCTGACAACCTTCTTGTGAAGCTCGCCGCGGCTATTCACGATCCCGTAACCACCACAGACGAGCTTATCCCCTCGGGTGAGACCTCATCTTACCGCTCCAATCCTCTGAGACTTTCCGAGTTCGCGCTCTCCCGCAGAGTTCCCGAATACGTCGGAAGATCCAAAGCGATAGCGGCAACCGAGGCGGCAAGAAGAGAGGGCGACGCTCCCGAGGAGCTTATGAATGTGCTCTCAAAGGTTGGAAACGCCGATGAACTTATCGGAAACACTCAGTTCGGCTCTTGCATCTTCGCAAACAAGCCCGGTGACGGCTCTGCCCGTGAGCAGGCGGCTTCCTGCCAGAAGGTTCTTGGAGGTTTTGCGAACATCTGCTATGAGTTCGCAACCAAGAGATACCGTTCCAACTGTATAAACTGGGGCATCCTTCCCTTTACCCTTGACAAGGACACAAAATTCGAATATGAGGTAGGCGACTACGTATTCGTTCCCTCTATAAGAAAGGCAATTGAAGACGGCAAGGAGGAATTCCCTGCGACCGTCATTCGCGCCGACGGCAGAACCGAGGAGCTTACCCTTTACGTGAAGGGACTTACCCCCGACGAAAAGGAGATAATCCTTGACGGCTGCCTTATGAACTATTATAAAAATCACAGCGAAATATAAATCTCTTTTGTTGATGTATTCCCGAAAGGGATGCAAATAAAAAATTTTTTCAGCAGGTTCGGAGGTAATGAAGTTTGAAACAGATAACTAACAGTCGTGCTTCGCCTTGCCTAAAAATGAGCGCAGAGAAAAGACTGTCGCAAGGCAGTCAAAAAAAATAGTATTGA
>SVSX01000035.1 GCA_015064085.1 Oscillospiraceae bacterium
CAAGAAGCGTCGTTCTTCGGGGCGTGAGGCGTACAAGCGTACGTCGAGCCCCGAAAACGGCGGTAGAAAAAGTCCATAAAGATGGAGAATTTCGAAGAAATTCAACCTATTAGTGTCTCATTTGTGTTTTTTCTGTCGCAAACGGGATTTTTTTATTTATTCTCGGACTTTTTCGGTCTTGCCAAATGTGACAGCCCCTTTATTTATTTGTTCACGGGATATATTCCGCGGTCGAGTCCGTCGATGATAGCGGCGATCGCGTTCTCATCGTTGCTCACCGTGATATAGTCGGCGGCTGCCTTAACCTCGTCCACCGCGTTTGAGACCGCAAAGCCCCGTCCCGCCGCGCGGAGCATAGAGATATCGTTGTGGTAATCTCCCGCCGTGACAGTCATTTTCGGGTCTATGGCGAGAAGCTCCGAGAGCTTCAGAAGGGCGCTGCCCTTGCTGACCCCCTTGGGGAGTATCTCGTAAAGCATCTTTTCCGAGCGGATAAAATCAAAGCTCGGGGAGAGCTCGTGGCGCTTAAGATATGCGATCAGCTCCTCGATCCTTCCCTCGTCGTCATGAGCGAGGACCACCTTGAGCAGAGGCTCGGAGAGCTCCTCGAAGGAGCAGGTGACCTTTTCGATCCCCGTGAGCTCACGGAAGATCTCCATAGCGCGGTTGTCCTTGTTGAAATATATGTCCTTTTCGGTGTTGAACTGAATTCCGATCTCGGGCAGATCCCTGTCGACAGAGCGAACCAGCTCAAGGGCGCTCTCGGGAAGGGTAGCGCTCCAGAGATATCTTTTCTCTGTCGGGTCATAGATACCGCCGCCGTTGATGCAGCCGTAAGGCGCGTTGGGCTTTATTGTCTCGCAGATCTCTCCCGAGGTCATCGGCACTCTTCCCGTGATAAATGTGAAGAGACCGCCCTCGGACTTGAAATATTCTATTGCGTCAAGATTTTCCCTTGATACCCTTTTGTCCTCGGTGTAGAGAGTTCCGTCAAGGTCGGTACAGAAAAGCATTCCTTCAAATTTTTTCATAGCGCATATCCATTACTCGGCGTTGCCGTTCCTTTCCTTGCGATTTTTTACCAGAGCGATTATAGCCGATGTGAGGACCGATATCTCGAAAACAGTGCCGCCCGCAGACCAGACGCAGAGGTTGTAGATGAGACAGAGCGGAGATTTTATAAGGGTGAGCTTTCTGATCTGCTGTGGATCTGAGAGTGAAAGTGCCACCGAGTTCACAAGAAGACCCGCCATAATGAAGAGCGAATAAATGCCGTCCCAGGTGAGAAGGCTGGTGATGAATACAAGAAGTGTGAAAAATATCGGAACAAATAAGCCCTTGCCGCCGCGTTTATTGCGTATATAATAGGCAACGCACATAATAGCGGCGATAAAATTCAGCGCCGCGGCAGTCATAGCGTCGATGAGAATATAGTGAGCCGAAAAGATCAGTGCCGTGATGATCTGAAAAAGGAGTATCCCCTTTGGGGTCTTCATCTGAAATGAGATAAATCCCGTCGCCACAGCCACAAGGCTTAGCAGCTGTCCGATCATAATTCCCGTGTCTCCGAGCATAATGTCCTCCCAAAAATAAGCTTATGGAGGACATTATACCACAGTGTTTCTCTTTTTTCAAGGCTTTCGGAGCTTTTTGCCGTTATTATTATTTGACGAGCAGAGTTTTCACGTTCTTGCCCGATTTTGCGTAGGCGATAGCCTCGTTTATCTCGGAGACCTTGAATTTTGTTCCGAGCTTCTCGATCTTCTCGTAAAGCTCACCGTGAGCGCTGAGAAAGTCGAGATATTTGTGAACGTCACACATAGAATACTGAGAAGAGCCGATTATGTGGAGCGCCTTGAAGGTTATAAGCTGAGGCTGTATCTCAATGCCGCCCGAGGCGCTGTACTGACCGGGAACGAGGTAGACGCCTCTGTTCCTGAGGATATCCATTCCCTGAGCGACAGCCGAGGGAGCTCCCGAGCACTCGATGACGAGATCGACGCCGAGTCCGCCGTTTTCCGACTGAAGCGCCTTTGTTATTGCCTCCGTGCCTTCTCTTGTGAGGTTGAATACCTTATCCGCGCCGAGAGAGAGGGCGGTGTTTTCTCTTGTAAGATCATTTCCCGCGGTGATAGCGTAGACCTTCTTCACACCCTGCGCCTTGAGGTACATAAGTGCGAAAGTGCCCACAGGACCGAGACCCTGCACTACCGCGACGTTTATGCCCGAGAGGTCGACTCCCGCCTTTTTCGCGAGCTCGAAGGAATGTATTGCCGTAGGACCGGGACAGGCAAAGGTTGCCGCGACGGTGGGATCTACCTTTTCGGGGATCTTTATGAGATTTGTGAGGGGAGTGTAGTTTACCTCGGCATAGCCTCCGTAGAGATAGGGGGCTTTTTCGATGCTGCCGCCGTTTGTGACCTGCATATTTACACAGTTCGCGTCGTCTCCGCTCTTGCAGAGGAGACACTCACCGCAGGGAACTGCGATGTCGGCGATAACGTTGTCGCCGACGGCGAGAGAGTATTTCTTTCCCTCCTCGGGGTCAAGGTCGGTGATCCTTCCCACAAATTCGTGACCGATCACGGTTGGGGGAGTGACAGCCAGCTTTCCGTTGTGGAAATGGAGGTCTGTTCCGCAGATACCGCTTGCGATAAGCTCCATCTGTCCATAGCCCGAGGGTGTCTTTGTAATGTCGAATTCACGCACCTCAAAGTCCTTGTGCGCTCCCATAAATACAGCTGCTTTTGCTTTCATAATTATCTCCTATCTGTTTCAATATTTTATTTTTCAATTTTTGTTTTAAAGAATTTCTTATATCTGCCCTCGATTGCGATAAGCTCCTCGCGGGTGAGGGGTTCGCGCTTTTTGTAGGCGTAATCAAGCCCCATTGCCTCGTATTTTGCGCTGCCAAGGCGGTGGAAGGGCAGAAGCTCGACGGTATCGATACCGATGTCCGAGAGTGCGCGGCAGATAGCCTCGACCGACTCGCCGTCGCAGTTGAAGTCGGGTATCAGCGGGATCCTTATGCAGAGCCTTATGCCCTCCTCCCTCAGCCGACGTAGATTTTCACAGACGAGCTCAAGATCTCCGCCGATCTCACGGTATTTTTTCGGGTCTGCCGTTTTGAGATCGAAGAGATATCCCGAAACAAATGGGTTGAGCTTCTCGAATTGAGAGTAGGGAACACATCCCGCGGTGTCGATCAGTACCGAAACGCCCTCGTCCCTGAGCGCTCTGACAAGGGGAAGGAGCTCTTTCGCATAGAGCATTGCCTCGCCTCCCGAAAAGGTCACTCCGCCACCGCTTGATGAATAAAAATCTCTGTCCTCAAGCAGCTCGGAAAGAAGCTCGTCAAGCCCGACCGAGCGCCCGAGGGTCTCGGATCTTCCCGTTGCCTTATAGTGCAGCGTAACGGGCGCTGCCGTCAGATTTTCGGGGTTGTGACACCAAGGACAGCGGAGGTTACAGCCCTTCATAAAGACCGTAGTCCGTATCCCGTCTCCGTCTCCCACCGAAAAATGCTGGATATTTGATATATTGATCCCTGCCATAGCCTATTCATACTGCGTTCTTCGCAGTATATCCTCCTGAACGTCTCTGTCGAGGGTGACGTACAGCGCCGAGAAGCCCGAGACTCTTACCACAAGAGATCCGTAATTCTCGGGATGCTTCATAGCGTCGCGTAGGATATCGGAGGAGGTGGCGTTGATCTGTAGCTCCTGACCGCCCTTTGAGAAATACACCTTGATGAGCTGAAGCAGCTTTTCCCGCTTTCCGTCGGTGAACATAGAGGGGGAGTATTTCTGATTTACCACCGTGCCGCAGGCACAGCGGGTGTAGTCGGGCTTTGAGAGGCTGAGCAGAGCAGAGGTCATACCCTTTGTATCTCTGCCGTAGGTTGGGGACGCGGCATCGGAAAGAGGTGCTTTTGCCAAACGGCCGTCGGGTGTCGCTCCTATTTTTTTACCTGCGTCGATATTGCTTGTATTTGCCGCCATTGCCGTGTAGAAGCCGCCGCCGTCGTATGTGCGGTAGCGGTCGAACTGACCCGACAAAAAGCTTGTGAACCACACGGCGTATTTATCGACGAACTGATCGTTGTTGCCGTATTTCGGAGCGGCAAGGAGCTTTTCTCTCAGCGGCTCGTAGCCCTCAAAATTCGCCTTGAGCGCCGCCGCAAGCTCCTCAAGTGTCGCCTCCTTGTCGTTAAAGACCACCTTTTCGATCGCCGCAAGGGAGTCACTCATCGTTCCGACGCCCATAAGCGCCGCACCGTGGACAGAGGGATATCGGCTTCCGCCCATATTGATATCCCGTCCCCGACCGATGCAGTCCTTGCAGAAGCAGGAGAGGAAGGGGGAGGAATAATTTTCGGGATCGAGAATAATGTTTTTCTCGTTGAAATCCTGAACGTAGCTTTCCACTCCGAAGGAAATCTGCTCCTCGAGATTTTCCATAAAGAGCTCCATAGAGGTGATCTCGGAAAGAGGAGCGGTCCTTATGCCCTTTCGGCTCTCGTCGTAGCCCTCGCCGTCGAAGAGGAGATATTCAAGATATCTCGGTGTGTCGAAGCGGCCGTCGCTCCAGGGTGGCTGCATTCCCGTAATGAAATTCTCGATACAGCCGACCATAGAATAGTTTCTTATATCCTTCTCGTCGTAGCCGAAGCGTCTGAGCGCCGCCATATTCACGCTGTCGTTCATAAGTGCGGGATATCCGAGCCCCGTGCCTATAGATATGAGGCAGGCGTCGAGGAAGCTGTCGGGAGTGTCGGGGGTTATACGCGCTGAGAGGTTAGGACCGGGCATATTGACGTTTTTAACTGCCGTTACAATTAGGTAGCTCAGCTCGTTGACGGCACAAGCGCCATCACTGTCAACACCGCCGATGCAGATATTCACCACGTCATCGTCTCCTTTAAAGAAACGGCTCTCGCAGATCTTTACGTATAGGTTTTCAAGAAGCTCCACAGCGCCGTCCTTCGTGAGCCTACCGTCCTCCAGATCCTTTTTATAGAAGGGATAGAGGTACTGATCCATTCTTCCCAGCGCCATCGCGTAGCGCCTCTCGAACAGGAAGCAGGTGTGGATAAACCACACGAGCTGCAGAGCCTCGGCGAAGCTCTTGGGAGCGCCGTTCAGTAAAGCCCTGCAATTTTTCTCGATAAAGGAAAGCCGTTCCTTATCATAGCCCTCGGCGCTCGAAAGAGCTCTCGCAAGGTCGCAGTGGGCGAGAATTCTTTTTTGAAGCGCCGTAAGGGTCATACGCGCGCTGTTCAGAAAGGCAAGGGCATCGGCGTCGTCCGAGTGATCCTTTTCCGAGTCGGATATCCTTTCAAGAAGTCCGTCGATACCGATACTCAGTACAGTCTCGTAATCGGGGGAGTAATGGTCAAAATTCGTATGAAATTTGCGCCCTGTAAATACCGCTGAGACCTTTGCGCGAGTGCTTTGTCTCTCCTCGTCGGAAATAGGAAGGATGAGCGGATATATGCTTCCCACGATAAGATCGTTCTTGTATATAAATGGCTCGGGATCGCAAAAAAGCGAGACGATTCCATCGGCTTTTCGCTCATACGGAGTGCTGTGAGCCGAAGAGAAATAACCCTTTGCGAAAAAGTGCTCGGGGCAGAAGACGCCTTTTGGGAGAGCACTCATTTCTTTTTTTAATTCTTTGGTAAGAGACATTATTGTCGCACCTCCGTTTGTTCAGACTATGCTAACAGTATAATATGATGCGGAATTTATTGCAAGGTACATTTTTATAAATTCTTGACAAAATTAATATATTATGATATACTTTGAATAAAAAAGGAGGGGATAAAATGAGTAACGTCGTCTTCAGAAGCCTGCCGCGTCTCGCATTTGCCCATAAATTTTCCATAGACAGATACCGCGCGGATTTCCCTTGTGATTTTAAAAGGATAGAGATAACCGTTATCACCGAGGGAGAGCTCACCGCGATCTTAGATGGCAAAACCTATACGGCTAAAAAGGGAGATATCCTATTTCGTTACGGAATTGATCCGACGGTGGAGAGCGAGAAATATCACTCTCACCATACCGTCTGCTTTTACGTGGATTTCGACAGAGAGAAGGGAAGCTTTGATATTCCGCATATCATTCACTCCCCCGAAAACACCATCACCTGTCTTCAGATTATTGACAAGATAATCGAGGCGAGTATTCTTTCTCCCGAAAATGAGCTTTTGCTGTCGGGACTTTTTCTTCAGCTGCTCGGGGAGGTCGAGTCGATATTCAGCGAGAGCCGAAGCGGAAGCACTCCCGGGGAGCACCGCTATATTGAGAGGGCGAAGAAATACATATACGAGCATATCTCAGAGCCGATACTTCAGAATGACATTGCCGACTATCTCGGTATCACACCCGAGTATCTCTGTTACGTTTTTAAAAAGAACGAGGGCTGCTCGGTCATACGCCTTATAAATAAAATAAAGCTTACCCGTATACGGCTGTTGATGGAAAATAACCGAATATCCTTGGCACAGGCATCTGCCCAATACGGCTTTTCCGATCCGAACTACGTCAGTAAGCTTTATAAAAAGTATTATAATGAGAATATTACACAGGCAGTCAAGCGTGTAAAATAGGGGAAAGAGCTATTTTTGGATCTCGATCCTGATATCTCCCGTGTCGGTGGTGATCTCGCACTTGCCGCCTGTCGCCGAGCTTGGAACGCTTATCCTTCCGGTGTCGGTCCTTGTGATGAAGATCTTATCGGAAAGGAGATTACCGCTCACGTCGCCCGTGTCGGTCAGAATGAAGAGCTCAGCGGCGTCCGAGCCCTCAAGGCTCACGTCGCCCGTGCTTCTCTCAACAGAGAGCCTTCCCGAGACAATGACACAGCCAAGATTTATGTCTCCCGTGTCGCCCACCGAGCGAAGCTCCCCACACTTGACGTTGAAGAGCCGTGTTTTTCCCGTGGAGACGCTTATGCTGACGTCTCCCTCGCAGACCGAGTCTCTCAGGGTTATGTCTCCCGTGCTTGTAGAAAGCTCAAGTGAGCGGGCGGAGATCCCCTCAAGGAGTATATCTCCCGTCGATGCCTTTATTTTTATATTTTCCGACACAGACGCTCCTATATTTATGTCTCCCGTGCTCTGCGTGACCTCGATGCTTCCGAACTTAAAGTCCTTCGGTACACTCAGGTCTCCCGTATCCGAGCTGACACGGAGGTCACCGTATTCGCCGCGGGGAAGGTAGACGGTCAGCGAGGTCTTTTTTGAATACAGACTTATATGCTCATACCATTTTCTCGTGTCGTTCAGCTTTATTGTAAGCTGTTTGTCCGCTGTGGTGACTGTATGAGTGAGGTTTTTTTCCTCGACGCAGACAACAGAGATCCCCGAGCCGTCTTTTGGAATGAACGTAATGTCGGCGGTGTTGGTATCCACAGCTATCGAGAAGACCTCATCGGTTATTTCGTAGGTGTTGGTAAGGTATTTTTTCACCGTAAGGCTTGAAAGATCAAAATTCATCATTGCCATAGCGCCTCCCAAAACGATGCAGCCAAGCAGCATCAGCGAAGCGGCAACGATAAGCGCTATCATAACACTCTTTTTCATCACGCATCCTCCTTTCTTATAAACAGCTTTTTAATACCGAGGGCGATAATTTTTGAGAGCCTTGCAGTACCCGTAGTTCCGTATATCGAGCCGAGGAAGAGAAGGACCGCAAGTCCCGAAAGGAGCAGAGCCGCCCCGAAGCAGCCGACTCCCGAGACAATCTCACCCTCGATGATAATAAGCACACCCATAGCCACACAGGCAAGGGAAGAGGCAGAGACGGCGGCAAATACCGCCCAGACCGAGGCGATAAGCGACCAGAGCACAGCGTAGAGTGAAAGTATCACCGCAAACGCCGCAATGAGAAGCGAGAGCCATATGGGAGAGCCGAGTATAAGGCAGAGTATCTCCCACCATTTCAGCCGTCTTTTTGGCTTTATTTTCTCCTTGGCGATAGCCTTCAGGGGTATATCGGCTATGATCTGCTCGGAGATCTTCGCCACAGGACCGATATCGGCGACCGCCTCCTCCTCGGAGAGTCCCTCCTCGATACGGTCGTCTATCATTTCGCTGTAAAATCCGATCCTCTCCTCAAGCTCAGCCTTGGGAAGCCCCGAAAGCCTTGTGCCGAGGGCATCGAGAAATTCCTGTTTACGCATTTTCACTGTCCTCCTTGGTAACGAATCTGTATATCGACATCACCTCGCGCCACTCGCCCTTGAATTCCTCGATACGGTCGAGTCCCGCGCTTGTGATATGGTAGTATTTTCTGAGTCTGCCTCCGTGCTCGGAGGTACGTACCGTAAGCAATCCCGAAAGCTCAAGGCGCTTCAGTATGGTATAGAGAGTTGATTCCGACATTTCGATATACGGCTTCATATCCTTGATGATCTTGTAGCCGTAGGAATCCTCGTCCTTAATGGCGGCGAGGACGCAGATATCAAGCAGTCCGCGCTTTAATTGAATATCCATAGCATACTCCTCCTTACGTAATACATCATATCACGAAGTATTGTTTTTGTCAAGAGGTTAATAAAAATTTTTTGACAGATAAGGGGCTGTCACATTTGGCAAGACCGAAAAAGTCCAAGAATAAATAAAAAATCCCGTTTACGCACGAAAAAACGAAAATGAGACAGTAATAGGTTGAATTTCTTCGAAATTCTCCATCTTTATGGACTTTTTCTACCGCCGTTTTCGGGGCTCGACGTACGCCTGTACGCCTCACGCCCCGAAGAACGACGCTTCTTGCTCAAATCTGACTATCCCCTAAAAGGGGCTGTCGCATTTTTGCGACAGCCCCTTTGGATCATATGTTATGTTTATTTCTTTTCCTGACAATTACTGCTCCGCAAGCAACAACAAGAGCGGCGGTTGCCGAAGCCGTCATCGAGATCGCCGAGCCACAACCTTTTTCCGATTTAAAGAGCTTTACAAGCTCCTTTGCGGCTTTGGGGTTGTTATCCAAATCCAGAATTCTGCCTATGAGAGTATCCGAATTTTCGGGATAATTTCCAAGCCAGCCCTTATGCCAAACATCATCGGTTGGATCGCATTTAATATAGTACTCATGCATTGGATGCGCTCTCAAGGTCTTATTGTAACAGCCTGCCGTTATCATTACGATAAATCCGTCTTCATTGATCGATACGCCCTCAAGCTTTCCGTTAGGCAAATATATATACGTCAAACCGTCGTGAACGTAATAGCCCTCGCCTCCCGACGTATTAGTTCTCAAATCGGAGAGGTCTACCTCAACCGTGGTTGTATTTACATCTTGAGCGTCATTTAAGATATTACGTATGCTGATATATATATCCGTTCCGCTTTCATCCTTAATAACGTAAGAATAGCTCTCGGGCTTGCCATCTAATATCTCGTTGGGAATACCTATTTTTTGCAGAGTTCCAAGCTCCTCGAGCTCATTATAATGGATATAAGGAGGTTCGTCGATATTAAGCCGCGCAAATTCCTCCTCTGAGGACCATTTGTATCCGTCTCCATATTCAATACATATGTTTGGATCATTCAAAGGGTCTGAGGCAGATACTGTAAAGCAGGAGGCGAATATACATAAAAGTAGTGATATTGCTGTTATAAAAGCTATTTTTTTCATACTCGTTCTTCCTTTCTTATTTGGAGAGTCTCAAACAGAAAACATCTATTGGGTTATGAATTCATAGCCCTTTCAAGTATTGCGTATAGTGACGCTGTCTCGCTCTCCGTAAGATCGACGTGTCTATCATTAAAGTAATCATTAATCGATTTACAATCTTTGGAATGCACATCATATCTGAGTTCACCAAAATAATAAAGACTGTGTTGCGGAACGGTTTTATATACGCTTATACCCCATCTCTTCGAGTCAATTGACATGATAAATCTGTCCAACTCATCTGCAAGATCATCGGGCATCGTTTTATCACCGATAGAGTATTTATTTAACGCTTGTGTAGTTACCGCCGTAGTCGTCGTTGTGGTTGCTACTGTAGTCGTCGCTGCGGTGGTCGTCGCCACCGTTGTCGTGTTTTCAGGAGGGGTGTCTCCCTCGTTGCAGGAAGCAAGGAGAGAGAAAATGAGTAATAGGGCTAATGCTAAAGCTATTTTTTTCATATTTTTTCTTCCTTTCTTGTTGGGTTTTGTCGTTTAAAATCCTTTTGTGCTTCTTCCACAATTTTATTTTAGCATAAAATGGTTTGTTTGTCAACATAAACTTTGCGTATTTACCATTTTTTTACATATCAACCCTCGTGTACTACTCGACGTCGTTTGTCGGCAGAATGACACGGACGTGGTAATGTATCTTTTTGTTCGTTACGGACACCTCATCCGTCACGGCGTTGCCGTGCCACCAACGTTTGCCAGAGGCAAACTTGCCAAGTTCGCTGTGCGAACGTTGTTCTCCCACGATGCAATGTTTGCGAAGCAAACTTGCCACGGAGCGAAGCGGAGTAGGAAGGCTTTTTTGTAACAGATGTTTCGAAAGGTTTATGATTATATCAACTGAACCCAAATCGCAAACGATTTTACATCGAAAGCTCAGTAACCATAAGCCTTCCCCAGCGGGGGAAGGTGGCAGCCGCTTGTCGGCTGACGGATGAGGTGTCATTTTTGTTCGTTTTTGACTACTCATCCACCGCTGACGCGGTCCTCCAACGTTTGTCCGCGGCAAACTTGCCACGGAGCGAAGCGGAGTAGGAAGGCTTTTGCTCTGATCTGTTTGAGCAATTTGACTAATTAAAAGAAATGTAAAGGGTTTGTCATAAGGCTAAGGGCTGTCGCAATCTGCGACAGCCCTTATTTGAGGTTATTTTAACTTATTTATAATGTAGTTGCAGTTTATTATCTTTTCGGCTAACTGACCCTTTGAGAAATAATAGTGATTTGCCGCCTCGTAGCCGATAGCCGCGTTTTTGTTCATAAGTGTCAGCATATTTTTTGCGACCTCGAGCTCATTTTGTGCCTCAGTGACCGCATCGGACAGCCGACCCTCGTCTCTCGCCCTTATGAACCTCACCTGATTGAGAGAGGAGCGGAAAAGACAGTACGCGGCTCTTGCCATAATTGCCCCCTCGCTCTCGTCGCCCTCGGGGATCATATCGAGACCGACTCGCCAAGCGTCACAAAGCTTCCCGAGCTGTGACTCAAAGACCTCGGTGGGGTATATTCCGCGCCAGCTCTCCAGGTCGTCGTAGGGGAAGCAGGTCATAGTCGCCTTGTAGCCTGTCGGCTTCCCGAAAAGGAGATTTGACGGCCCTGCGTTCTGCGGACCTCTATATAGCACTTTTATGTGGAAGGGGAACTCTCGGAACGCCGAGACAAATTGCTCCTCGGCGGCTCTATGGACTCGTTCCTCGGAGCTCATACGGCACTCCTCGTAAAAATGCTTTGCCGCCTCTGCGATATTTCGGCTCGGGTATCCGCCGAGAGTCCAGCTCAGCATAAGGTGGCTGACCCCCTCCTTCTCAAGGGCGGATATATGCTCGGATATCGATGGGGTAACGGGAATGGCGGGAACTGTTGAGGCTTCCCAGGTGGTGTTGATCTGTACCTTCGCTCCAAGCTCAAGACCGCGCTCTCTCGCGAGATGCCACTCTCTTCGGGCGCGCTCCCCCGGACCTACGATGCTCATTGAGTAGTCGAGGACGTTGCCTCTTGTGCCCCCGATCTCGAAGGGAATATCAAGCTCACTCTGTGAGAGAAGTATCACTCCCTTGGGAAGATTTTTTATGACCTCTTCATTAAAGTCGTCCCAGCGCCAGCTCCAAGCAAATACCTTTATATCCTCGCTCACCCGACGAGCGCCCTCAAGGAAACAGCCAACGGTCTCTCCGATGACCTCTCCAACGCCTCTCTCCTTGCAGCGGGGACAGTTGCAGTTGTAAAGAGCGTGGGAGTAGCAGTTGGTGAGATTTTCCGAGCGGGTTATTGTGAAGAATCCGCCGATGAGCGGTACTGCGCGGCAGACCGACTCAACCGCGCTCTTAAGATACTCTCTGACCTCGGGCAGAGAGGTACAAAGACAGGCGTCCTCCGCCTTTCTGTGTCCGCAGAGCTCGGGGTGATCCTCGAAAAACGCGAGGGGCATCGAGCGGGGCTCGTTGAGGTAGAGGTATAGCTTTATGCCGTAGCGCCCGAGGCGCTCGGTCATTGCCCTCATTCGCTCTATCCGCCTTTCGTAGCCCTCCGAGAGCGCGGGGTCAAAGGGGAAGGGGGCTATCTGCGAAAGAGCGCCCTGAGTCCAGATCCCGTTGATACCGAGATCTCTGTATGCTTCGAGCTGCTCGTCGGGGAGGAATTTTTCGCTGTCGAGGTCAAAGGCGTGCTGATAAAGACCCGAAAAGGCATAGATCATACGGGTAGAGAAGCGCTCCCTGCCTCCGAATTCTATTTTCGGAGTTTTATACTCAAACTCAAAGGGCTGTTTGCCCGAGAGGTCGAGGGTCTGCATTATCCCTTTGATCTCTTTCGTCTGCCGCTTTTCCTCCTCGGTAAGCTCCCGCCATTCGAGCCTTTGGCAGATCGGCTTGTCCGAGAGCTTGACGTCGAGAAAATCCTCGTCGCGCAGAATACGGGCGAGAGTCTCGGCATCGATATCGAGGAGCTCAAGGAGCTGTTCGTAGGGGAGGATATGCCACATTCTGCGGATCACCGTGATATATCCGCGGTCGAGCCAGATATTCTTCGGGTCGTAGTGGGGAAGCCCCATATCCTCAGCGGCTCGTATGACATTTTTCTCGTCGGTCCTGAGTATTTTCGCTATCCTTTCCGTGGGGATATATTCAGCGGCTCTGAATATAAAGGCTTGAAGCCTTGTGGGGAAATGGGGTAGGGCGACAGGCTCTCCGCTGAGCTTTGGAAGTGAATAGATCATTTATCTTCTCCTTAATATTTGTTATATATTGTTATATAAAAGCCTCGGCGCAAAAGCCCGAGCTGCTTTCGGCGACAATACGTCCCTTGTCCTTTTTGCGAAGTATCAGCAGCATACGTCCGTTAAAGAGAGAATGTTCTACCTTGGGCATTACTCTCTGACCGATAAAGGCGTTCTCCAGGGCAGCGGCGCGGTCCTTTCCTTCAAGCAGCTTGACAGTCAGCTTGTTGACTCCGTTTATGAATGAGCAATCGAAGCGGTATGGGCGCTTGAGGATAAAATCACTTGCGGGTGGGGTGTATCCGATCTCCTCGCCGTTGAGGAAGATACGCGCCTCGCCGCGGATTGCCGAAAACTCAAGGAAGCTGTAGCTTTCGTCTGCCTCAAATTCCGTCTTATATGTATATTCCTTTTCCTCACGTTTCTCATTGCACCAGAGGGTACGGAAGCTGTCCTCGAAGCGAGGGTGCTTTTCCTCGCGTACAGTCGTGCGAGTCGGAGGTACGGGTGAGGTGAGAGGTCGGTCGGTTGCGAATGGGGGAATGGGTCTTATCTCCTCTTCCTCGAAGTAGCGCTCACGGAGACGGGCAGTGGGGTCGCCGTTTCCGACTCCGATCACCTCCGCGCCCTCGCAGAAAATGCGTACCGTGTCATTCGAGGTAGCACAGATCTCTCCGTAAGAGTCGACCGCCTCGACGGTCGCGAGAATATATTCGCCATAGCTTTCGGTAAGTATCCTCAAGCCGACAGCCTCAGCCGTTCTTCTAACGGCGGTCAGCTCAATATCTCCCTTGCGGCCTACCGTCCTGAGCTCACCCGCCTCAAACGGAATTGTCCATTCGGGAACGCCGTAGGGCTCGATCTTCTCGGTGGATATTTTTCTGCCGTTGAGGTATAGAGTTACCTCGTCGCAGTTGGTGAAGGCAACCACGCGTACCGCCTCGCCCTCGTTGAAATTCCAATGGGGGAGCAGGTGAAGCGAGGGCTCTGAGCGCCAATGGGCGCGGTAGTAATAATAGATATCCTTAGGGAAGCCGCATAGGTCGGTAATTCCGAAATTGCTCACAGTGTTGCGGGGGCGGCTTTTGTCTATGATGCTGCCCGTGAAGGGCGAAGGCTCTCCTCGGTAATCAAAGCCCGTCCAGGCAAATCCGCCGCAGAAATAGGGGCGGCTCATAGCGAATTTCATATATCCCATAGGTGTGGAGGTCCATTTGTAGCCGTTTTCTCCATAGGCGTCCACGTATCCGCCGTCGATATCGTTGCGGTAGATACCGCGGGTAGTCAGCGAGGACATCTCCTCGCTGCAATATATTACCTGATGGGGGTGCTCAATGTGATAATCGTCGGGGTGGAAGTTATTATTGCTTATGCGGATATAATTGATGCCGCGCAGGAGCATTTCTGAGTTGACACCCTCAAAGCGACGTCCGTTGTTAGCGCCGTAGGTGATAATGGGGTCGGTGGTCAGCGACTCGATCCTCCGCTTTACCGTCCGAGCCATACGAGCTCCCCATTCGTTGTTCTGAACGCTGTGTTCCTCGTTTCCGATAGACCACATCAGAAGACACGCGTGATTTCGGTCACGTTTTACAAGGGCATCAAGCTGACGGAGCGCCTCCTCAGAGCTTCCGAACATTCGTGTCTCGTCCATAACCAGAAGACCGAGGCGGTCGCATATCTCAAGCGCGTCGGGGGATGGGGGATTGTGTACCATTCTCACGGCGTTAGCACCCATTTCCTTCATTGTTTTGTATTTGTAGTAGGTCAGCTCGTAGGGCAGTGCTACGCCGACTCCCGCAAGATCCTGATGCAGACATACTCCGTTCAGCTTGAGGGAACGACCGTTGAGAAAGAAGCCCTCGTCGGGGTCAAAGCGTACCTCCTTGAAGCCAAAGGGGATCTCGAGCTCGGGCTCTCCGTCGATCCGCACAGAGAGGGTATAGAGCTGAGGATCGTCCACGTCCCAGAGGCGGGGGGAGTCGATAACGAGCTGCTCGAATATCGAATTTTTTCCATAGGAGAGGGGGTGCGCGCGGTCGACCTTCAAAAGCTCCTCACCGTTCTTCGAGACGGCAAAGGTTAGCCTTGCCTCTCTCGAATATCCCTTGTTTGTCAGCTCGGCTGCGACAGATATCCTTCCGTCGGGAGAGGTGTGGATATAGAGGTCCTCTGGGTGGCAGTAGCAGTCCTCCCCGACGAGCAGTTTTACGTCGCGGTAGATGCCTCCGCCGTCGTACCACCATCCGTCGTATTGTGAGCAGTCTACCCTCACGGCAACGGTGTTGGTCTCGCCGAGGATAAGCTGATCGGTCACATCAAAGGTAACACCAAGGTATCCGCAGGTCACACGGTCGATATAGACTCCGTTGACCCATACGGTAAAGTCTCGGTAAACTCCCTCAAAGCGAAGAAAATAGCGTATTCCGTCGGGGATGCTTTTGTGGTTATCGATATCTCCGAATACCGAGCTCGGCCCGTCGCGGAGGTCTCCGTTGTCGTCTATGAAAAATTCCTTTCGATACCAGGCTATCGGGAATACGGGAGTCTCTGTGCGTCCGTTTCCGATAGGGTCGTCTCCGAAGAGAGAGTCATTTACAGGCTTCAAGCCATTGGCAGACCGCGACATAGAGTCAAAACCGAGCTCAACGACGTAGTCGTGAGGCAGATCGACCCTTCTCCAGGGCAGATCTTCATACCTGCGAGCGGCAAATCCGCTCGCTTCTCCCGTTTTGAGAAATCCGAATGTGGTCAGCACATCCTTTTTTGACGCATCCTTGCTTATTCGATATTTTTCGTCCTCAATGTGAAAAAGCCAATTTTTGTTGATAATATGAGTTTTCATTGTTGAATCTTCCTTTTAAAATCGTACTTATTCTTCAAAGCAGCCGTATTTTTCGAGGATGCATTTTCCAAGCTCGTAAAGGTAACGCTCGAAGGCGTCGCGGAGCTCTATCGGCGGGGTGAGGAGACGCGTGTCTCTCGAATACTGACGGCGATTTTTTGAGGGCGCGAAGAAGCCTCCCACCTCAAAGGTGAAATAACCCTTATATCCGATATCGATCAGTCCGTTCATTACCGCGTCGATATTCAACGTTCCGAGAAAGGGAACGAGGTGCGAGTCACGGTCGCCCATATTGTCCTGAATGTGCAGCGCGCGTACGTGATCTCCAAGCATTCGGAGCGCCTCGTCCTGAGGCATTTCCTGCATATTGGCGTGTCCAACGTCCCAGACCGCGTGGAAGAGCGGATGGCTTACGCAGGTGACCGTCTGAAGCAGATCGGGCGCGTTGTCGATCCAATAAGGTCCGTCGGCTCTCATTCTGTTGAAATTTTCCACGAGGATATTCACCCCATAGCGCTCGGCGCGCTCAAGCAGGGGCAGAAAGAATTTTTTATTGCGCTCGAGGGTCTCCTCGCGGGAAAGTCCGTGGGAGTATCCCGAGTGGACAACCAGGTTCTTTATCCCCCACGCGCCGCAAGCGTCCACACAGCGCAGAGTGTCGGCAAGAAAGCTGCCGTCTTCGTCCGCAAGGGGAGTTCCCATCGGCGAATGAGCTTGGACGAGTTTTATGCCGATAGTGTCGGCGGCTTTTGACACGTTTTCAAAATAATTCTGATGATCTTCGGAGTATACGCCGTTTCTTTGCCTGTAGTCGCCACCGAAATTGTAATCCGCGTAACGGAATCCCGCCGCTCTGATATGCTTAAGAATGTCAGTTTGGGTAAGTGAGTATTGGGAATAATCTCCCGTTGTTGTTGCAAGCTTCATAGATATACCTCCCGAGTACCGATGAATTGTATTACAGCCCTTACAAGGTAATTATATCACAATTTATAGCATTGTCAATAAGCATAGCCTCGTATTAATTGTGTAAGATGTGATATGAATCGGCAATTTTGTCCGAAAAACAACATTGACGGGTGAAATAAAGTATGGTATACTTGTTGCAAAGGATGTGAACAAATGGGGAAACAAAATATATTTTTGTCACAAGCGCACGCAGTGATCGGCGATGCGGATTTGAAATTGTTCTGTATAGGTCAGAGTAGAATAATGGACGAATCATACGGGTATAGATCGATCCATATGCATCTTTATTATGAATGTCATCTTTTGCTTCGTGGAGAGTACGTATTTACTGTGGGAGACCGCGCGGTTCATTTGCGGGAAAAACAGCTTCTGATCGTCCCACCAAAGCAGGAGCATCAGTCATTCGAAGATAGCTCCGAAGAGTCCGATGTTGCCGAACGTGTATTCGGACTGATTATCGAACCGACCGACGGAGAAATATGCTGTTATCCGTATTTTCTCGCGGCGCTCCAAAATGTAGGATGTACACCGATTGTTCTAAGTAATGATCTGTTTGAACAGTTGATGGTATTTTTAGATAGCTTTGATCGTCAAGATGGAGGGTTGCGTGCGCAATGCCGACAAATAACAGATGTTTATCCTCTTCTGTATGGTCTGTTTGATACAATAAATGGCTTTGAATTGTCGCAGCACGCCGATAAAGCAAAACAAAGTACAAATCATATGGCTGTTTTGGACTGTATGGTTAATGAACCAAGCTATTCATTGGCAGATATCGCAAATGTTCTGGGGTATTCTTATAGACATACCGCTCGGAAAATAAAAGATATTTACGGCGGTAGTCTGGTCGATATTCGTAGGAAAAATATGTTATCCACGGCAAAATTATTATTGATCGGTGAGCCCAAAATGACATTAGACAGAGTTGCGCTTACAAGCCGTTTTTCCAGTACCCATGCCATGATCCGTGCATTTCATTCCGAGTTGGGAATAACACCAACCGAATATCGCAAAAAGATGCTTTTAGAGGACCTCGAGGAGAGTTGATTATGAATTTTAAAACTTTTGTAAAAAAGAACGCCGTGAGTCTATGCCTGATGATTATCACAGCGGCTTTGATTACCGTAACGGGGGTGGTCTACCATCAGAGAGTGATACGTATTCTGCCGCTGTATATTTCGCTGGTCATTGGATTGCTACAGTCACGGGCAAGCCGTTTTGCGCCATTGCTCGGCGGTTTTAATTCAATTTTATATATGATCGTTTATCTGAATCTTGGTCTATATGCGTCGGCAGGTTATGCGTTGCTCTTCTCCTTTCCGATACAGATTATTACCTTTGTTCGTTGGAGTCGCCAAAAATATAAGGATTCCACGCAGTTCCGCGCAATGACCTGTAGACAGAGAATAGCGACGGCGGTTATTTCAGGCGTGGCGATAGCGGTACTGTGTCTGATTCTGGATTGGATCGGCTCAAATTACAGTGTGCTTGACAGTCTATCTTCTTTGCTTGGTATTCTTGTTTCGATTTTGACGATGCTTGCGTTTATAGAGTACACATGGCTGATGCTACCGTCGGGTTTGATCGGTATCGCGCTAAATTTTGCAACGATGCAGGATCATCCGGAGCAGATAACATATTTGATTTTTGCTATCTATTCGTTGATTTGTGTGACTATAGGATTTTTTCGGGTCAGGAAGCTGTACGCGGAGCAAACCGCGACGCACCAAGAATAGGATGGAAAGGCTGATACCGAAAAAATTAAAACAATGGGGATAATGATTTTTGATTCGATTTATTTTTTGTATGCTTATGTATCTCCTTTCTTAAAAATAAAAAGAGGACTGCGGAAAAAATTCCGCAGAGCAGATTACCGATAAACCTAATACTATAAAATGGCGCAAATAAAGGCTCCCATACACAAGGGAGTCTTTATTTGTGCAATTTGATATTCTACTTTTTTTGAATGAGGCTTGTCAGTGGGCTGAAGGACACCGAATGGTGTCCTTTGCGTTGTGTTGTGCGTCCTAAATAGATGCTAATAGTCACATCCGAAAAATGCAAATAATATCATAAGGATATCTGTATTTTCATTTTTCACAGCGCCACAGAATTGTGATGCAAAATATTTACCGATGAATAGAACGGAACTCTGTTAAGGCTTGTGCTTTCTTCCTTGTTTCTGAACGGCAATAGCGCCTCGTCAAGTTCCTCTATACGGTCTATTCTTCCGTTTGTGTAATCAAGGATTCTTCGTCTACAAGCCTCGGTACGGTAAAGAAGCGCGCCTATGCGGTGGTCCTGAACGTCAAAGCCGTGGGGCTTGTTGTCAATGAACCACTGACGCTCAAATGCTCTGCCGTATATCCTTATAAGCTTTTCGACCTTTACGTATTCGTTCCTTGCAAGTCGCGCAAGTTCTACCTTGTCTCCAGCTTCATAAGCCTTTCTTGTTTTAAGGCCAAGTTCATACTTTATTGCCATTACGTCACAAAGCTTTGCGGCGGTATCGAATACGTAACCATACTTACGGCTCTTTTTAGCCGTTGCATGGAGCTGCTTTGCGAACTCGACATACTTCTCCCCCGCACCCTCTTTTACCGTGTAATCAAGGAAATCATTGAAATAGTCCGAGTACAGCATATACTTCGAGGGATTTCTCGGTCTTCCCTCATATGGCACGACATCATTGGGGCAGTCGATATTTATAAACTCGTCGTAGTCGATGCCCACAAGTCTCTTAAAGCCTGCCTTTATCTTCTCTTCATCGGTCACGCCCTTGGCATACTGCGCAAGGTAATAGAGCGAGGGAAGCTGTGAGAAGTGTGAACATTCCGCCCCATCATCGCCCCACATAGTAAAAATAATATTACGTATCTTATGCTTTCTGCAAGCATTGATGGCGGGTAACATACTCTCCAAGGTAAAACGGTTATAGGGTATAATTCCATTCCAACACCATGAGCCACCGGCAAACCACGTCTTGTCCGAGAGCTGCTTATGATTTTCTATCATTCCGCCATACGCTTCTTCTTTTTCCTGATAGTAGTCCCAATATACGGGTATTACGTCCTTTGGAACGGAGTCCACTATCTCCTTTGGCATCACACATTTTGGAATACGCGCTACACCGTTGTTCCAAGACCTGAAATACATATCCGACCAGAGCATGACCTCATAATCGTATTTTTTAGCTATCTCGCAAACCTTATCGAGATGCCTTTTCATAATATCAATGGTCTTTTCATAGCCGAATTTGTCAAGGTGCTTACCTCTGCCGAGCATATGCGCCTCGTCCATACCGATATGTATTTTTCTCGACTTAAAGCACTCGGAAAGTGTCGCGAACATACGGTCGATAAGCTCATAGGTACGCTCGTCGTCTGTGAGAAGTATATCGTCGCAGTCGCGAGGAAACTTTTCCCAACGGAATATGGCGTTGAGATGGGCAAGTGTTTGAATACAAGGAATAACCGTCATTCCAAGGCTCTCAGCGAAAGCATCTATCTCCTTCATTTCTGCCTTGGTATATCGCCCTCTCATATAACCAAAGTAAGGCTCGCCGTCCACCTCGTAGGTGTCCTCTGTGTAGAGCATTACGCAGTTGTAGCCCATTTTTTTGAGGATGGGCAGAAATCTGCGGAGTCCGTCCATACTCATTACGGCGTTTCTCGACATATCTATCATTACGCCAAAGGTTTCAAAGTTTTTCATTTTCCTATTTCCTTTACTTAATCAATAATAAGTATTGTGCAATTATCCGTAAAAGCCTTTTTCTCAACTACCACGTACTTAATAATATGGCTTTAAGTCTATCATTTTCGCGTTTCCTTATGGTGGTAACACACATTATACCTAAGAAAAGCGGGAAGTCCAGAGGGTTTGGGGAAATTATTTATTATCCCTTTTTTAACAATCGCTTTATTTTTGTCCAAAAACTCATTTTTGGTCTTTCTTCTTCGTGCGATGTTTCAAGTACCCACGGCAAGCGAATATTGTAAACTGCAATTTCAAAGCATTGTCTTTCTTC
>SVSX01000036.1 GCA_015064085.1 Oscillospiraceae bacterium
TTCAAGGCTACGCCTTTCTCTCAAAAATACAAATTCATTATTCTATTGTTTAATCTTTATTTTACGATGGTGTTGCACTTCGTATTATAACATACCCAGCTCCCTCCCGGAGGGAGCCTGCCTTCGCTCCTTCTTCTGCCTATATAAACAAAATTCCCACAAACCGTAAGCTTCGGTCTGTGGGAATTTTTTGTTGCTGCGTTTTCTCCGTTAAGAACAGCAGAGAAAACTTTATGCATTTTTTGTTTTAATTTTTTAGTTTTAGTTATTTACTTTTTTCTTTGTCAGAGCAACTCCGAGTCCGAGAACGAGGAGGAGGATAACGACCGCCGATGCGTTCATTGAAGATCCGCAGCCCGCAAGCTTTGCAGCCGATCCGCCAACAACACCGCCGTTCGAGGCTTCTGCCTTAACGCCTGTGTCGGTATCGCCGATCCACCAGTTGCCGTTTTCGCCGATGCGAGGTGTGAGACCGCTGTCTCCCTTATCACCCTTGTCGCCCTTTTCTCCCTTTTCGCCGTCCTTACCGTCTTCACCGTCGGTTACTGTAAAGGTATAGGTCGTGCCGTCGGTGAGAGTGATCGTATAGGTAGTTACGTTTCCTTCGGTAGCTCCCTTTTCGATCTTTGCTATGCCGACACCTGTGTCACCCTTGTCGCCTTTTTCGCCCTGAGGTCCTGTTGCGCCTGTGTCACCCTTGTCGCCCTTTTCGCCCTGAGCGCCTGTAGCTCCGGTATCACCCTTGTCGCCCTTTTCACCCTGAGGTCCTGTAGCGCCTGTGTCACCCTTGTCGCCTTTTTCGCCCTGAGGTCCTGTAGCTCCTGTGTCACCCTTGTCGCCCTTTTCACCCTGAGGTCCTGTTGCGCCTGTGTCACCCTTGTCGCCCTTTTCACCCTGAGCCTTAACACCTGTGTCGATATCACCTATCCACCAGTTGCCGTTTTCGCCTATGTAAGGTGTGAGTCCGTCCTTAGGGGTTTCTGCCTTTACGCCTGTGTCTTTATCGCGAATCCACCAGTTGCCGTTTTCAGCAATATACGCGTCTTTTATCTTGAGTCCCGTGTCACGGTCGCCGATCCACCAGTTACCGTTTACTCCAACGGTAGCGCCCTCGACCTTTACTCCCGTATCACTGCCGTTTCTCCACCAGTTGCCGTTCTCTCCAAGGTAAAGTCCCGCAGCCTTAACGCCTGTGTCTTTCTCACCGATCCACCAGTTGAGGTTCGTGCCAAGAAAAAGACCTTCGATCACAACGCCTGTATCTTCACCGTTTCTCCACCAGTTGCCGTTTGCGCCAACGGAAAGATTGTCAACCATCACACCCGTATCACAAAGATCAGGGTCTTGACCTACTATAGCATAATGCTCATTAACGTATTCGATCCACCAGTTGCCGTTATTTCCTAAAGTAAGTCCACACGGCTTTGTACTTGTGTCAGTGCCATCTATCCACCAGTTACCGTTGTCGCCAACATAATAAGCAAGCGTTCTTAATCTAACTCTTTCCTGATAGCGCGAATCATAATCACAGATCCAGAAAAATCCGTCATGTCCTGCATATAGTATAGACGGTTTAATGCCTGTATCCTTGCCGTCTTTCCACCAACTAAGGTTATTACCGATAGAAAGTCCTTCTACTCTTACGCCTGTGTCTTCACCGTGTCTGAGCCACGTTCCCCTTTCACCGATAGAAAGTCCTTCGACTCTTATGAGGGTATCCTCATCTCTTATCCACCAGTTTCCGTTTGCGCCGATGTAAATCCCCTCTACAGGCATAGAGGTATCCTCACCGTTTATCCACCAGTTTCCGTTTGTACCGTAATAAGGACCGTCGATCTTTACGCCTGTGTCCTCACCGTGTCTCCACCAATTACCGTTTTCGCCATAGTGGATTCCTTCTATTTTTACACCTGTGTCTTTTTCGTCCTTCCACCAGTTTCCGTTGCCGCCAATGTAAATCCCTTCGACCTTTTCTTGCAGATCGCGGTTACCTATCCAGCGGTTGCCGTTTGCACCAAGGTAGAAGCCCTGAGCCATTATACCTGTGTCTTTATCGCCTCTCCACCAGTTTCCGTTTTCACCGAGGTAAATATCCTCCACAACTATACCTGTGTCCTTGTTGTCCTTCCACCAGTTCCCGTTTGCTCCAATCTTCTGATAATCTCCAACAGCTACGCAGATGATAGCCTTGTCACAGTCGTAGTTGGACATACCAACAGGAAGAACGAGGTCTGTCTTCATGGAGAGGTCAGCGTCAACTGTGTAACCCCAACCAACTCTGGAGTTAGGCTCTGCCCAGATGGTGGCACACCACATACCGAGGTGGATGTATGTCATCTCTGTACCTGTGTGGTACTTGTTAACTGCGAGAAGACCAGCCTTTGTGAACTTCATCTCGTAAGATGTGTAGTGTTTGTTAACATCAGAACCTGTTGTGTAGAATGAGTAGTCACCGTCAACCCAAGCAGCTTCAAATTCGTCTGTACTCCAGAGGAATGCACCGTAGCTCATCTCCTTGCCTTCCTTACCAACAAGAGCAGATGTTGTCTTGTCAGCATCGAGACGAGGTCTGAGAGCTATCTGGTAGTACTTAGACTCGTTGTAAACAGGAGCAATAACTGTCTCAGAGGTTGCAGCAAATGTAAATCTCCAGTCCATCCAACCAGCATCTCTGTAGTAAGCGTTAGCAGCCTTGTCGTTCTGGATCTCAAGTCCGAAGTAAACGTGCTCAGCATCAACGTGAACGTAAATGTTTATGAACTCAGGAATGGAACCATCCTTAGCTCCGCCGTCGTTTCTGACGATATCGTCATCATCAAGGACGATCTTGACCGAGTATTCGCCCTCTTCCACCGTTCCGTCCATTGTGGGAGTGACACTCTTACCGTACGTCCGATAATAGGGATAGTCCTCAAACATTGCGAGTTCTTCCCAAGTCGTGTATATAACGTCCTCCGCGCTTGCCGTGACGGCAAAGACTGAGAGCAGCATTATAACACTGAGTACAAGTGATAATGTCTTTTTCATTTCATTTTCCTCTCTTGATAGCTTTAATTTTGACACAAGCCGCTATCTGTATATAGTCAATTATACTCCTTTATTTTTCCTTTGTCAAGGATATATTAATTTTTTGTTAATTTCAAAAAAAATGCAGAAAGCCGAAAGCTTTCTGCATTTTTTTGGGTTTATCAGTTAGTATAGTTATCAAAATATCCCTGAACGAGGACAACGGGAGTTCCCTTGTCACCCGAGCCGCTGGTGAGGTCGCAGAGCGAACCGATAAGGTCGGTAAGCTGTCTCGGTGTTGTTCCCTGAGAAGCCATATTTCCAACAAGGTTATCCTTCTTTGCCTTTATGCTCTCGGAGATAGCTCTCTTGAGCTCCTCGCCCGTGAGATCCTTAAAGTCGTTATCAGCAAGGTATTTGAGCTTCAGCTCGTTGGGCGTTCCAACAAGTCCGTCGGTATAAGCGGGAGATACAACGGGGTCGGCAAGCTCCCAGATCTTTCCCTTGGGATCTTTGAACGCGCCGTCTCCGTAAACCATTACCTCAACGTGCTTTCCCGTTGCCTTGAGCATTCTCTCCTGAATGTCAAGCACAAGAGGCTTACACTCGCGGGGGAAAAGCTTTACCTTATCCTCTGTGGACTTATTTGAGCCGAGAAGTCCGTAATTCTCGTTATATCCGCTTCCGTTTACGGGGGCGGTCATTATCTCGTCAAGACCGAGGACCACCTTAGCGCCTGCCGCCTTGAGTATTCTCTTGGTACGTGCGCGGGTGTGAATATCGCAGGTGAGAACGCAGTCGGTATAGTTAAGTATCGTCTTTGCCTGATTTGCAAACACGATCTCGACCTCAGCTCCGCAGGAGCGGATAAGGTCGCCGTAATACTGAACGTAGTCAACACCGGTGAACTCGTGAAGGTTTTCACCGAAAAGCTCACGGTATTTCTCGAGAGAAAGAACGTCCGAATAGGGGTTTACTCCCGCAGCGTCTATCTTGTCGAGGCTGACAAGCTCATTTCCAACCTCATCAGAGGGATAGCTGAGCATAAGCACTACCTTCTTGCAGCCCATTGCGATTCCGCGAAGGCAGATAGCAAAACGGTTTCTTGAAAGGATCGGGAAGATAACTCCAACCGTCTCTCCTCCGAGCTTAGCCTTAACGTCTGCCGCTATATCGTTTACCGACGCGTAGTTACCCTGCGCGCGGGCAACGACAGACTCTGTTATTGAAATTACGTCTCTGTCGCGGATCTCAAAGCCCTCGGACTCTGCCGCTTCAAGGACGCTTTTTGTCACCATTTCTCCAAGGTCATCGCCCTCTCTGAATATAGGGCAGCGGATTCCTCTTGATATTGTTCCAACTCTTCTTGTGCTCTTTTCCATGATTTTTCTCCTCAAAATCAAATTAAAGCATATCCAAACCGATTTTTTCGGTTCAGGACACATCATTTTTCCAACTTGGTATTATACCACAGCATTTCATATTTGTCAATAGTATTTTACAAAAAATAACGATTTAGCCCAAATCTCTCTCAAAATATGCGCGAATAATATCCTCTGCGCTGACGTGAGCCGCGGAATATATGCTCTCCCCTTCCTTCCTATGGACAAAATCGTCGTCAACGGCAAGGACGGAAACGCTTTTATTTTTCATCTCGGGGTATTTTGAGAGATTATCCGAAAGTATCATACCCATACCGCCGTTTCTGATCTCCTCCTCAAGGAAGATTACCCTTGCGCCGCCCTTCGGCAGCATCGCCGCAACTGTGTCCGCCGTGTCTCCGTATGGCTTGAGCACCTCAAGGAGTATAACACCCACCGATATTCCCTTTTCTCTCAGAAGATCTGCCGCCGCAAGTGCCTCGGTGACTATCCTTCCGTGAGTGACGATAACGCACTCGGGGGCATCGTCAGAGGTGTAATTTCTTCTCGCCGAAAGTCTGCCGTCGACCCCCGAGGGATAAAATTCCCGAACCACTCTCTCGCACTCGACCCCATTCGGGTATCTTATGGCGCAGGGGGCGTCATAGGCATACGCCTCGTCGACCGCCGCTCTCAGCGACGCCTCGGTTATAGGCACGTATATCTTCATATTCGGTATCTGAGACAGAAAGGCGACGTCGAAGATACCGTGGTGCGTAGCTCCGTCAGAGGCGTTTATACCCGCTCTGTCAACGAGTATCTTCACGGGTAAGCCCTGAAGCGCCACGTCGTGTATCACGTTGTCGTAAGCTCTCTGAAGGAAGCTTGAATATACGGCGAAAAAGGGCTTCATACCGTTCGCCGCAAGTGCCGCGGAAAAGGTCATCGCGTGTTCCTCGGCAATACCTACGTCAAAAAAGCGCTTCTCAAATCTTTCACGGAAGCGAGCAAGTCCCGTGCCGTCGCCCATTGCCGCGGTGATGGCGCAGACGCTGTCGTCCTTTTCGGCAAGCCTCAGAAGCTCGTCTCCCATAATTCGGGAAAAGTTCTGCTTTTCGCTCTTTTCAGCCGAGGAAGGCGACATTCCGTGATATATCTCGGGGGCGTTCTCCGCCGCCGCGTAGCCCTTTCCCTTCTTTGTCTTTATATGGACCACCACGCTCTCACCGAGCTTCACAGCCTCTCTGAGAAGCCCCTCGACCTCGGGGTAATTATTGCCGTCCACAGGTCCGAGATAGGTCAGCCCCATATTTTCAAAGTAATTAGAGCCGTAAAGCATATTCTTTATCGATTTTTTCACCGCTCTCACAAATCTGAACATATGCCTTCCCACAAGAGGAATGTGCTTAAGAAACGCGCCCGTTGCCTTTTTGGTCTTGAAATATCCCGATTTGTTTCTTATCTTCGAAAGGTTTTTCGCAAATCTTCCGATATTTTTGGATATCGACATCTCGTTCTCATTGACGATAATAACGAGATTTATATCCTTGCGGCAATTGTTCAGTGCCTCGTGTATCATTCCGCCCGTATACGCGCCGTCGCCGATCACCGCCACGGTATAGGCGTCAGAGCCCCGAAGCTTATCCGACATCGCAAAGCCGAGGGCGGCTGAAAGCGAGGTAGAGCTGTGACCCGCGCCGAAGCAGTCGTGCTCACTCTCGTCTCTCTTGGTAAAGCCGCTGAGTCCACCCGCCTTTCGGAGGGTATTCATTCTGTCAAGTCTGCCCGTGAGCATTTTATGAACGTAGCTCTGGTGTCCGACGTCGAAGATGATATGGTCGCGAGGTGAGTCAAAGACCTTATGTATCGCGAGTGTCAGCTCGACAACCCCGAGATTTGAGGCGAGGTGACCGCCGTTCTCGGTCACTACCGAGACAAGCTCACGCCGTATCTCCTCGGCAAGGACCAGGATAGCCTCATTGTCGAGCTCCTTTATATCGGCGGGTGAATGTATTTTATCTAAATAAACGTAATTTTTTTCGCAACTGTCTGCCATTTTATATTCCTTTCAAGCTTATTTTTAAGGATGAAAAGCAAAAAAAATCAACTGTATCGATTAATTATAACACAAAAGCGAAAATTTTTAAATAGTTTTTCTCTAAAAAAACTTGACAAATCGTTTTTTATGCAGTATAATATTAGCGTTGTTCAAAAAATGCTGGTGTAGCACAGTCGGTAGTGCAGCTGATTCGTAATCAGCAGGTCGTGTGTTCGAGTCACATCACCAGCTCCAAAAAGCGCCGAAGCCAAAGCTTCAGCGCTTTTTCTTTATTCGGGAAAGTTCTTGAATTTCTTTTTGTATTCGGTTGGTGAATACCCGTAAGAGGCTTTGAAAAGTCGGCTCATATTCTCGGGTGAGGAAAAACCGAGCAACTCCGAGATCTCCGACACAGAATGACCCGCCATTAGCCGATCGGCTATCTCCTTGAGCACAAGCTGCTTTGCGTACTGCTTGGGTGTTGTTCCGTACTCACTCTTGAACTGCTTGGCTATATATGAGCTTGAGTAGTTGAACTCGCGGGAAAGCTCGCCTCCTCTGAACACCTTCACAAAGTCGGTGTCGATCCTGTTTTTTATCTGTCTGTGCAACGGGGTGTTTTCACCAGTTTCGGTCTCGGAAATGTAAGATATGAGGGTCTCGGTCAGCTTTCTTATATAGACGGTATCCTTTTTGTAAACATACCTTCTTATCATTGAAAGAATATCCCGCAGGAATTCGTCGCGCTCCACGTCAAGCTCGATAAAATCCCTGAGCTCGGGCAGGATAATAGCGTGTATATATACCGAATAGAATTTGTCATTCGGGTCTTCGCGGAGCGAAAAGACCTTGTTCGCGGGAAGCAGATAAAGGTGACCCGTCTTAAAACGGCGCTCCACACCGTCTATCTTGAAATACGCGCACCCACCAAGGGCGTAATAGATTATCGAAAAGGGTCTGGTTATATTCGGAAAATCCCAGACACTTGGCGTGATACATTCATTATAGCTCACGATCGAGGTACACTGCATACTCTATCCCCTCCCCTCACGGATATTTTACAACACAAATAGCTTTCTGTCAATATTTATCCCAAAATTGACAGATTTATATTCAAAAAGGATATTCTCACACCCCGCATCATCTGTTATAATAAAGTTGTAAATTTTACTCATCAGGAGGTAAAAACGATGATAAAAACGATAGGACCAAAATTCAGAAGAGCGATACACTACGATTTCCACACCTCTCCCGGGATCGAGAATATTTTCGGCAATTTTGACGCCGAGAAATTTGCGTCTCAGCTTGAGGAGGCGAAGGTCGAATACGTAAACGTTGCGGCTCGCTGCAATATGGGCTTCAGCTATTATAACACAAAGGTGGGTAAGAAATACCCCGGACTCGGAGACCGCGATCCTCTCGCTGAGATGATCGATGCCTGCCACGCAAAGAACATCGGCGTTACGGCGTACATCAATATCGGTCTCGACCACGAAATAAGCGCGGATAACCACAGCTGGCTCAAGATCGAAAAGGACGGCAGGATCTACAGAAACGATAAGAAGGACAACTTTTTCAGGGTAATGTGCTACAACTCGGGTTACAGAGCGCACTTTATGAACGAGATACGCGAGATCTGTGAGTATGATATAGACGGACTTTTCTGCGACTGCTTTACCCTCCGTGCCTGCTACTGCCCGAACTGTATGAAGGATATGCTCGCAAAAGGAATAGACGTTAATGACGACGCGGCTGTTGTTGAGTATCAGAATACAGTAAGACTTGATTTTGCCGAGGATATCAAAAAGGCAATGGGAGACAAGCTTGGCAAGATCAAGCTCTATATCAACGGAATGTCCTGGACCGTTGACTGCCAGACACACGCTGAGATCGAGTGTCTTTCTTCCGATCCCTCCTGGGGCTACGACTACTTCGACTCGATGGCGGCATACACGAGAACAATGTATGAGGACAGAGTATATATGAGCGGTCGCTTCCAGAACTCCTGGGGCGATTTTGGCGGACTCAAGCCCGTGGCATCTATGCAGAACGATCTTTACGACGCTATGATGAACAGCTTCGGTATCTCCTACGGAGATCATATGCATCCCGTTGACGGATTTGAAAACGAGGTAGCGAACAGAATAGGCGCGGTAATGAAGGAAAAGATCGCATACGAGCCCTACACTGAAAATTCCGAAAACCTTATTGATATCGGCGTTATCATACACTCAAACGACAGAACCCGCCGTCTTCCCTATTTCGCTAAGGGTGCGGCACGTATTCTTAAGGAGCTCAAGCTTCAGTACAACGTATATGACGAAAACGGCGCATTTGAGGATGCAAAGCTTCTTATCGTTGGTGAGGGCGCAGACTTTGACGATGCATTCAAGGCGCGACTTGCGAAATATATCAAGAACGGCGGTAAGGTGATCTTTTCAGGACCTGCGGTCGATCTCGGAAAGGAGATCGGCGCGCTTGATTACGTTGACGTTATCGGAAAGGATACGAGAGACAACGCATACTACACCGTTGAGGGAAGCGATATGCGTTGGGCTATGTACGATCCCGCAATGATCATCAAGAACCTAAGCGGAACTGAGGCGGCAAGGTACGTGAGCAACATACTTAACTTCACCTGGGACGGCAGACAGTCCTGCTATTACAGACCTCAGGGCGAGGTTACCGAGTACAGCGCGGCTGTTATAGGTGAAAACACCGCTTGTGTTTGCTTCGATATCTTCAAGGCTTACGCCGACAACTTCCTCGTTGAGCACAGAGAGCTCCTTGACACACTCATCCGCGCTCTTATGCCCGAGAGACTTATTGAGTGCGAGGGAATGCCCAAGACGGCAACGGTAGCACTCACACAAAACGCGACAAGCACAGTATTCCACGTTAAGGCAACCTATCCCGAGCACAAGATGATCAGAGGAATCATCGAGGAGCACAATTATATGAAGAGTGCCAAGGTATCGATCTCCGGAGAGTATGACGTCTACAAGCTTCCCGAAAACGAGAAGGTCGACTCGGTAAAGGAAAACGGAAGAACAGTGTTCGAGACGGGAGATCTCCTCGGCTACAGAGCTTTCCTTCTTAAATAATTACAAGTTGATATTAAAATAGAAAAAGGACCGTTCATTCCCTGCCCTTGGCTGTGGGTGAGACGGTCCTTTTATTGTATAACGAAAACCACCGGACATTTATCAATATATTGAGTTTGAGCGTACACATGTTGGAATCACACAGACCTTCCCGCTGTGCTACTCCCTGAAAAACAGCTTTGTAGGTGCTTTCCCGAATTTTTTCTTAAAGCACTTGGAAAAATAATATACATCGCAAAACCCCAAATAGGCTGCAATCTGGCTGATATTCATTCCCGTACTGTTCATCAGTTCACAGGCATAGTACAGCTTTTCTGAAGCTATGTAGGAGGTGATCGTCATACCAAAATACTTACGGAAGAGCCGCGCTCCGTAGGAAGCGGAAATGCCGCAATTGCGGCATACATCGGATGTGATAAGCGGCTCCGTTAAATGCTTGCGGATATATGCCAGCATCTGTTCTATGATCAACGGATACGGCGCAGCATTTGTTTTTCGTTCCTCAATTTGTGCAAGAAGCAGCAAGATTTTGGAAAGCTCCAAATCCAAAGCCAGCCGCTGAGAAAACGTTCCTCCTGAATTGAATTCCAAGCATGCGATGATGCTTTGGTACAGTTTTTGATAGTCATCCTGAAGGGATGTTTTGGCAGAAAACACCACGGTTCTGTGGGGAACACCGGAAACTGTGAAAGAAATGCTTCTTCCCGGTACCGGGTATTCCGGCTTGTCTTGCGTGGGGGCAAGGGCAGCGCAGAACCGAAAGAAATAGTATTCGCATGAGCAATCCGTATTGGCATTGTAAGGGATTCCGGCAGGAATCACCAGCATATCCCCGACAGAAAGGGAGATTCTCTCCCCATCCACATGGAAGATTGCTGAGCCGGATATTACAAATACCAGCAAATGATTTTTGTTTGTGTGGGTATATTTACGATTCCACCCGTTTCGCTGCATCATTCTTCCGAACATATCGCAGCCCAGCGGCTTGGCAAGATCCAGCTTCAGTAGCATATTCATCCCTCCGATGGTTATAATTATACCAAAATATCTGGAAAAGTCAAGCTTTTATTCATGATTACACAAAAATATCACCGCCTTACACATTGCATCGTTCTCCTGCCGAGAGTATAATTAATATACCATTTAACACAAAGAGGTGCTTGTGTATGAAAAACTGTGATGTGAGAAACTACGGTGCCGTCGGTGACGGTGTGACCATGAATACTGCCGCCATTCAGGCAGCCATCGATGATTGCTCTGCCCATGGTGGCGGTCAGGTCATTCTGGAGGAAGGGCGGTACCTCTGCGGCAGGATCGATCTGAAGGACGGTGTGGATCTGCACATTGAGCGGGATGCCGTGCTGTTGGGTTCTACCGATGTCAACGACTTCCCCGAAATCGTAACAGACTTCTGGCGTACCGAGTACGCCCCCCGCTTCAACAAGCGCTGCTTCATCTATGCCGAAGGCTGCACCGAAATTGCCATTACCGGCCGTGGCATCATTGATTGCCAGGGCAGAGCCTACGTGGAGCCTATGACGGAGGAAGAAATAGAAAAGCGCCCCAGCATGTCGTTTAAGCGAAAGCCGTTCCCCCTGCCCGAAGGCAGTGCGCCGCTGGACGAATCCGTTACCATGGTCGGTGCCGCTCCGCATCCGCTGGATCCCCGCAGCACCAGTCTTGCTCCTGCCCGTGTGGTTTTCTTTATTGGGTGCCGCAACGTAATGGTAGAGGATATCACTATGCAGAACCAGCCTGCCGGCTGGAGTTACTGGATCTGTGATTGCGACAATGTGCATTTCCACCGAGCGCACATTTTTGCCGCTGTGGATATGCCCAACAATGACGGCATCCATATCAATTGCTGCCGCAATGTTACCGTATCCGATTGCAACATCACCTGCGGTGACGACTGTATTGTTGTTAGGGCCTACAGTGCCCCACTGCACGAGAATAAGGTTTGTGAAAAAGTGGCCGTCACCAACTGCAATCTAACCAGTCATGCTTGTGCTGTCCGTGTAGGCTGGATCAATGACGGTATCATACGCAACTGTACATTCTCCAATCTGAATATCACCGAGTCGCTCCACGGCCTGGGTATGTTTCTTCCCGGCAATCCTGCCGATGCCCGTATGAGCGACGAAGGTTTTGAAGCGACCCATATTGAAAATATCAGCTTTTCCAACATTACCATTGACCGCCACTACGGATCTCCCATCGCGATCAGTATTTCGAAAGATAATCTGTGTGACACCATCCGCAACATTTACTTCAGCAACATCCATTCTTTCTCTGCCAAAATGCCTTTTGTCAAGGGGCGTCCGGATCGCCATGTAAAGAACGTCTACTTCTCGGATTGCCACTTCGCACAGATTCGCTATGAGGACATCCCCACAAAGTTTGCCGCCCGGATGGCAAAGCTGAACCGCCCCCTTACCCCACCCGAGTTCCGATGTGTTGACAATCTTGTTATGAACAATACACACTTTGCAGTTCTGTAAGGCGCATATTATAAGAACCGTTTTTATTTCGAGTCCATTTTCAATGCGCACTTACTCACCACCGAATGCGGTGGTGTAATAGAAAAGAGCCGATACGGATTAAAACCATATCGGCTTTCATACTGTCCTTTAGCACTCGAGGCTATGTGGATCGGTATTTTATGGTGACCCACCGGAGACTCGAACTCCGGACCCCTTGATTAAAAGTCAAGTGCTCTACCGTCTGAGCTAGTGGGTCACATTTGCGCTACCTATATATAATACCATACAAATCTGAATTTGTCAAGATTTTCTTTAGTGTTATTTTGAACAAAACTATATAAATTTATTCCCGCCAAAATCGACTTTATATACAAAAAAGTCAGCCCATAACTATCCTGTCTGCAAGTCTGTATATAGCCTCGGGAAGTATTTCGGGAAGCGCTCCTTTATACGAAGCATCCTCGAAATCGTGCTGTGTGACCGAACTTCTGAGCGCCTTGATAAGAAGCCTGTCTATTCCCTTCGCCTTCTTTGGCTTGAGCTCTCCGCCGAAGCAGTGGAAGCCGTATTTCGGTATAAAATCCTTTCTGAATTCGGTGCTGACGTAATCATCGAATTCGTCGGGAAATCCGCAGCAAAGAAAGGCTGCCGAGGCAGTTTTGTTAAGAAGCTCAATATTGTCCTTTATAAAGCCCTTAAGCTGCTTTGATATTTTCCCAAAGCGGACCGATCCGCCAAGCACGACAGCGTCATAGTCATAGAGGGTTATTTCCCCGCTCTCCTTTAAATTCAAAAGAGTGACCTCAGCCTTGCTACCGACATATTCAGCAAATATCCTCGCGCACTCAGCCGCTGTTCCGTTCCTTGTGGTATAGGCAAAAAGTATCTTCATAACAATTCTCACTTTCTTCTCTCATTCACCAAGGAATATTATAAAGCACAAAGCCCCTCTTGTCAAGTCACTAAAAGATTATTTTATTATTGACTGTTGACCAAGAGTAAACAATATCTCTGCAAAACTTCGGTAAAAAAAATCTGATAGGGGGAGACATCAGTGTCTCCCCCTATCGTGTAACTTATGATCTAACTATGATAGTTTATCCCGAAGTATCACTCCTCGGTATTTATGAGTCCGTATGCGCCGTCACGTCTCTTATATACAACGCAAACGTCGCCGCTCTTATCATTCTTGTAAACAAAGAACTCGTGACCCAGAAGATTCATCTGCATTATTGCCTCCTCGGTGGACATAGGCTTCAGGGCAAATGTCTTCTCTCTTATCACAAATTCGGGCTCTTCCTCGATATCCTCGTTGGTCTCGATTATTCCATTGTCAAAAGCGCCCTTGCGGAGCTGTCGCTGCAGTCTCGTCTTGTTCTTTCTGATCTGTCTCTCAATGGAATAGATAGCTCTGTCCAAGGCATTTCTGAAGGTTTCGTCCTCCACCTCACTGCGGAAAATAATTCCCGACGAGTTAATAGTGATCTCAAGGCATTTCTGATTATGCTTAGAGCTGAGGGTAACGGTTGCGGAGCAATCATCGCCAAAATATTTATCGAGCTTGGCAATTTTTGCGTCGATAGTCTCCTTCATTTCATTCCAAACATTCATCTGTCTGCCGATAACGTTAACTTTCATTTGAATACCTCCTTGAAATAATACGTAAGAGAGTTTTCCTCTCTGTTTATATTATAACACAAAGGATATGATTTGTAAATAGTATATTATAATTTTTTACCTCTCAGATGCATATTTGTGCAAGTGACACAAAACAGAATATTCAAAAAAGTGACAAATCACAGTATAACGGCATTTGTCCACGCCTTTTTTCCCTCTTTATCTACACAAAAGGCTCTTATAAAGAGGTCGTGCTCGGTAATATTATACTCGGCGTAGGTAATATTCTCACCGTGAGTCGAGCGCTTTGACCAAGCGCGGTTCGAGGCGAAATAGACGTGCTCACAGGGTGAGCATCTAACTATCATCTTATCCCCCGCCCTCTCAAGGTGTATTTCAGGTCCTTGAGATGCGTAAAATTTCTTCTCTCTTATAGCTGTCATAAGCGCCCCGTCCTCAAGGCTATCGCTCTCGACCATAATAAACGCCTTGCAGTTGTCGACGCCGCCATAATAATGGGTATCGTCGGAGGCAAGTAAGGGATAATTTCTTCCTTTGGGAATGATCATATCAACGATGATCGAGGAGTCGGCTCTGAAGGACTCTCCCTTTTCCGAAACGGTGTTATATATCTCGGTAGCATCGACACCCTCAAGCGCCATTATCATCTCGGGGGTATTGAGCGACCAGGCGGGGTGAGCGAGAACGGCAAGTCCGCCCGCCTTATGTATCCCGTCTATTATCTGCTGAGGAGTGAGATCCTTTGTAAGCTCGGGATCACGGTCGGTGAAAAGCGCGACGATATGATAAACACCCTCTTCTGTCCTTGGGTCACCCACGTTATATTCAGCGCCGCTTATGATCTTAAGTCCCGAAAGCTCACGCGCGTCTCCGTATTTCCAGTGGTCGGTGAGCGCTATCGCGTCATATCCTGCGTCGCGGTATATTCTTGCCGCCTCCTCGGGTGTCAGCTTTCCGTCCGATACAGTTGTGTGGGTGTGAAGTCCGAGCTTCTGTCTTGTTTTTCCGTAAAGATCCTTAAGCATTTTTTCTTCCTCCTGTGTATTTATTTCTATATTCCTGAGGTGACATTCCCGTTTTCACCTTAAATAGCCTTGTCAGCTGTGTGTAATCGGCGTAACCGACCGATCTGGCGATCTCGCTGACAGAAAGCTCACCTTCAAGCAGCATCGCCGAGGCTTCGTTCAGACGCCTTGTGATAATATATTCCTTTGGGGATATTCCCCTGTATTCTACAAATATCCTGCAAAGATATTTTCTTGAGATATGCAGCTCCCTCGCGATATCTTCAACACGTATTGCCGATGAATAATTCTTCTCTATATAGTTTATTGCTCTCTCAACATATCTGCGCCGAGAGGCAGAGCCGAGGGTCACATCGCTGTATTGCTTTTTATGATATGCCATAAGCTCGTAAAATTTTGAGCACATATAAAGGTCTATATCCGCGTCGCTGTGATCGGAATATATAAGCTCGTCGAATATCTCCTCGGTCTTTTCGAGAAAGCTGAAATCAAAAATACTTCTCTCACGGTCGATACCAACGCTTTTGAGGAGCGAATAGGCGTCTCTTCCTCGGAATATGATCCAACAAAAATGCCAAGGGTCTTCGTTGTCAGCCGCCATTGTGCATTCCTCTCTCGGGAATATGACAAATCCCTGACCTCCGCTGATCATCTCCCCCTTGAAATATCCGAGCCCGTCGAGGACATAATGCAATATAAATCTGTCCTCGTTTATGTGGCGCACAGTCCTCAGGGGATAGGACTGCTCCTTGCCGAATCTGTAAAACTCAAGGGGATTTCCCTCGGTATGATCGCTGTTGAGGATCATATCGTCAAAATAACGCTGCTTCTCTGAGGGTCTTTCTATCACATTTTCAAATATCTCGCCCGAGCCGTCGGGGTGATCTCGTTTATATTTGACTCCCATTTTTAATCTCCTTATGCTTTCTTGGAATAGTTTATCATTATTCCGAGCTTTTGTCAAGTATTTTTCTCCCACTTTAGGTGTCATTTTGTCATATAACAGTAGCATTTTGTTATTGATTTCAGATGACAAATATTTTAAAATGGTGATATAGTAAATAAATACGGAGGAAAACAAATGAACTTTGATTTCAGCTATCATAAGGATCTCGGAAAGCTCCACGTTTTCTGTGAAAAGCCCCGAGCATATTTTATCCCCTTTGAAAATGAGAAAAAGGCACTCGACGGCAACAGAGCCTTAAGCAGCCGTTTTATCTCACTCTGCGGTGATTGGGACTTCAAATTTTACCCGTCTGTCCACGAGATCGATGATTTTCTTGCCGATAATTTCTCGACAGATGGCTTTGACAAGCTCTCTGTTCCTATGTGTTGGCAGAGCGAGACCGAGCGTGGCTACGACACGCCGAACTACACAAACGTTGCCTATCCCTACCCCGTCGAGCCCCCGAAAGTTCCCGAGCTCAACCCCTGCGGTCTTTACTCAAGGGAATTCTTCATACCCGAAGCGGCTCTCCAAAAGGAGATCTACATCAATTTTGAGGGTGTTGACTCCTGCTTCTATCTCTTTATAAACAACACCTTCGCGGCTTACAGTCAGGTCAGCCATATGACAAGCGAAATAAATATCACGAAGCTGCTGAAGAGCGGATATAACTCGATAAAGGTTCTGGTCTTCAAATGGTGCGACGGCTCATATCTCGAGGATCAGGACAAATACCGCTTCTCGGGTATCTTCAGAGAGGTATATCTCCTTCTGAGAGACAAGGAGCATATAAAGGATATTTACGCAAGGACCTCTCTGTCTGACGATCTCTCCACGGCAAGCCTCAAGGTAGAGCTTAACTCCGACAGTGACCTCGAGGTATCCTACCGACTTCTCTCCCCCGCGGGCGAGGAGATTTCCCGGGGAATAACAAGAGCTAAGGAGGGCATCGAAGCGTCACTCGCTTCCCCCGCGCTCTGGTCGGACGAGAGCCCCGCGCTCTATACCCTTATCCTCAGATCAGGCGAGGAGTATATCGTTCAGAAGCTCGGCTTCAAGAATATAAAAATAGTCAACAGAGTCGTCTATATAAACGGCAAAAAGGTAAAGGTCAAGGGCGCGAACCGCCACGACAGCCACCCTTATCTCGGTTATTCCACCTCTATGGCGCATATGCTCGAGGATCTTTACATAATGAAGCGCCACAACATAAATATGGTGAGGACCAGCCATTACCCCAACGATCCGAGATTTCTCGCCCTCTGCGACGAGCTTGGCTTCTACGTTTGTGACGAGACCGACCTCGAGACACACGGAACACAGTCGGTAGGAAATTGGGATCTTCTCACCGACAGTGACGATTGGACAGAGGCATATCTCGACAGATGCGAAAGAATGTTCGAGAGAGACAAGAACCACCCCTGCGTTATTATGTGGTCTCTCGGAAATGAGTCGGGCGTTGGTAAAAATCAGGAGCTTATGTATAACTATCTCCACGCGAGAATGCCCGACTGTATCGTTCACTGCGAGGACGCCTCGAGAAGATGGTCGAGAAAATTCACCGCTCACTATAACGACAGAGCGCCTATGCCCAATTATCTCGATTATCACAAGAGATGCGATATCTTTTCATTTATGTACTGGTCTCCCGATGACTGTGTCAACCTCATAATCAAGAACAAGAAGCTCGATATGCCCCTCTTCCTCTGTGAATATTCCCACGCTATGGGCAACGGACCGGGTGACCTCGCCGAATATTGGGATACTATCTACAAGTACGACAGCTTCTTCGGCGGCTGTGTCTGGGAATTCACAGACCACTCGGTGGCTATCGGCGACGATAAGTACAGAGATCCCCATTTCACCTACGGCGGCGACTTCGGAGACAGACCAAACGACGGAAACTTCTGCGTTGACGGTCTCGTTTATCCCGACAGAAGACCACATATGGGACTTATGGAATACAAGCAGGCTATCAAGCCCTTCCGCGTAAGCTGTGATTTTTCCGAGGGCAGCTTCACAGTAAAGAACCTCAGATATTTCACCTCACTTGAGGATCTTGAGATATTCTGGAGCTTTGAGGTAATGGGAAGATCTGTCGCGAGCGGCAGCTTCCAGAACACCGCTATCCCGCCTCAGCACTCGAAGAAATATTTCTTCTCCCTCTCTGGGGTCGAGCTCTCAAGGGGCGGCTATCTCACGGTAACGCTAAGGCAGAAATATCCGACGGCATACGCCGACGCCGCATTTGAGGTAGGCTTTGAGCAGTTCAAGCTCGATGCCGAGGAAAAGCTCTCAGCCAACGCTCCCGCCCTTCCCGATGGATATCCCATAAGCTATGAGGAAACGAACAAGGATATCAAGGTCATCACCTATAATTCCGAATATATCTTCTCTAAGGCTACGGGACTCCTTTATTCTATGATCTCCGACGGCAGACAGCTTCTCGCCGCGCCTATGAGCCCCACAGTATGGCGCGCCCCCACCGACAACGACAGAAGGATCAAAAAAGAGTGGCGCGAGGCAGGCTACGAAAGCTTCAAGGTAAACTGTGATTCTATCTCGGTCAGTGACTCAAACGACAAGGAGATCACCGTGACCGCAAAATACACCCTCGGGGCTGCCGCAAAGCTTCCCTTCCTCAAGCTCACCTCGAGCTACACTGTAAACGTCCTTGGCGGTATTAAAGTAGACACACACGCAAAACGGCTCAACTTCAACTTCCAGGAGGTCTCGCCCTATCTCCCGAGGCTCGGCTACGAGCTCCTTATGCCAGCGGGCAATGAGGCACTTGAATATTTCGGCAGAGGACCTCAGGAGAGCTATATCGACAAGCGTCTGGCTTCAAGAATGGGCAGATTCACCTCAAAGGTACACGATCATTTCGAGCACTACGTCCGTCCTCAGGAAAATATGGCACACGCCGACACCGAATGGTGCTTTGTGAGCAATCTTTACGGTCAGGGACTCCTCGTCAGCGCAAGCAGCGCTCCCTTCAGCTTCAACTGCTCACATTACACAGCGAAGATGCTCACCGAAACGGCTCACGATTACGAGCTTGTTCCCCTCAAGGAGACGGTGCTCAACATCGACTACAGACACAGCGGCATAGGCTCGAATTCCTGCGGTCCTGCGCTAAAGGAATGTTGGCGTCTTAACGACAAGGAGATAGACTTCTCCTTCCGTATGATTCCCGCAAATATCGCAGACGTCGACCCATTTGACATTTAAAAAAAGGAGTTAAAGCTATGAAATACGCAAATCTTCACCTGCACTCAAATCATTCCGACGCGCAATTCTCCCCCGAGCAGCTTGTGCTTCTCGGAAAATCCCTCGGCTACTACGCTCTTGCGCTCACCGACCACGAGACAGACAGCGGCGTAAAATCGATGATGTCCTACGCAAAAAAGCAGGGCGGTATCGACGTTATCTCAGGCGTGGAGTTTTACGGAAAGCACGAGAACGCATCTCTTCACCTTACCGCTCTTGACTTTGATATGGACAACCCCGAGATCCGTGAATTCATCAAGGCGAGAGTCGATGCCCGTGTTGAATGCACGAGAAAATGCGTTGAGCTCGGTATCAAAAACGGTGTTATCGACGGGATCACCTGGGATGACGTTGTAAAATACAATCCCGACGGCGCGTGGCTCTGCATCGATTCGGTAATGAATGCCTACAGAGCCTTGAAGCTCCAGATCCCCGACAATCTCAGAGAGGCGGTATTCAAGACCCCCGAGGCTAAGTCCTTCTCACCCGCAAAGCCCACCGCCGAGGAGGTAATAAAGGTAGTGCGCAAGGCGGGAGGCGTTATTGCCCTCGCTCACCCCTATCATTGGACAAAGTACGTTCCGAAGCTTTATGAATACGGACTCAACGGAATTGAGGTATCTCACCCCGACAACTATGAAAATACAAGCTTCCTTGCCCTCGAGGCGGCAAAGACCTATAATCTTTACCATTGCGGCGGCACAGACCACACAGGTGTTATGAGCGGCTGTGACGGTGTCTACGCTACCTCAGCTCTTCAGGGCATAACCGAGGAGGAATATTTCACCCTCAAGGAACGCCGTAAGGGATAGATCCTTATAAATACAAGCTGCCTCAGCGTGTCGTGACCGACACGCTGAGGCACTGTTATTGGTTAGAGAAAACCACCCGCTAAGCGGGTGGTTCAGTAAAGGCTTTTGCCGTTGAACAATCCCGCCGCAGCGACAGCCTTCCCCAGCGGGGGAAGGTGGCACGGCGTAAGCCGTGACGGATGAGGTGTCAGAGATCCTATTCAAACTCCTCATCCACCATTT
>SVSX01000088.1 GCA_015064085.1 Oscillospiraceae bacterium
CGCTCTGATAACGTCGTCGTCCGAAAAAGAGTTTTTATCCTGCATATATTTGAGAACCGCAGGCAAAACGCCGCAAGAACCGCAAGTGGGTGCAGTGACGATAAGACCGCAGTCTGCATTCTGCTCACTCACGGCAAACGCATAAGCACAGACGAGTCTGTTCTCTTTCGTTTGAGGACTTTCGTCGATATGTCTTTGATTAAAGAGCTTTTGAGCCTTTCTCTTGACACCAAGACCTCCGGGAAGCTCTCCCGTGCGAGAAAGTCCGTCTCGTATAGCCGCCTGCATCGTATGCCACACGTTACCGAGAAAATCTCGGAAATCGGGTGCTTCGTGCTCAAATACGTAGTCCGAAAGTCTTATATTTCGATCTTTACATATTGCTGCGATTTCTGAGAAGCTGTTTTCGAAGTACAGATCGGCGACTTTTTCGGATTTTGCGGCTTCACCTTTTATGCGAATTTCTCCGCCTCCGATCGACAAAAAAGTTATTTCGGCAACTCTCTCGCCGCCCTTGTATCCCTCAATAGTCATGGTGTTGGGGTGCTCGAGACTTATGCTTTCGTCGAGGTTGAATATTATGTCGGTCTCAATAGGCGAAAGGACCTCGATTATTGCGCGGTCTGTTCCGTGTCCCTTTCCCGTTTTCGCAAGAGAGCCGTAAAGCGTTACCTGTATCCTTTCACAGTCGGGATACTCTTCAATAAAGCTTTTTGCCGCGAACGCGGGACCCATAGTATGAGAGCTTGACGGTCCGATCCCTATTTTGTAGATGTTTTTAACTGATCTCATTTTTAGTCTGACCACCCGCAGATCTTGTAGAGTGGGGAGTTTCTCCTTTGATCTTTTTATACGTTCTGGAAAAATAATTCGCATCGTCAAAGCCGCAGCAGAAGGCTACCTCAGAGATTGACACGTCGGTTGTAACAAGCATCTTCTCTGCCTTGTCGATTCTCAGATTGTTTATATACTCTACGGCGGTCTTGCCTGTTACCTCCTTGAAGACCTGGCAGAAATAACCCTCGCTCAGATGCACCTTTTCGGCAAGGGCCTTGGTCGTAAGCGGCTTGTCGTAGTTCTCACTGATGAAGCGAATGGCGTCGTTGACCTTGTTCAGCTTATTGAAGTACTTTGAATAAACGGTGTCGTTGAGCGAGCGAACGGCATACTTCTTGATCAGATGTGATATGAGAAGGTAGGAATATCCTTTTATTTCGAGAAGATCGATAGGTGAGCCGGTGCAGTATCTTTCGTATATGTTGTGCACCATCTCGGATACGTATTCGTCCTTTACGATCCTTTTGAAGATTATGTGATTCTGCTCGACGAAGTTCGGAGGCAGTATTATGCAGATGGAATCGCAAAGACCGCCCGCGCCCTCGTGAAGCTCGTTGGTGTTTATGATGGCGCAATCGTCGGCGGAAAGATTGATCTCCTCCTCGCCGCATTTAATATTGCAGGAGCCCCTGAAAATATAATGAATTTCGGTGTGCTCGTGCCAGTGCGGAGGAAAATCGACCTTGTATTCCTTGCGCACATGAATTCGTATAGGATACTGTTGCAGGGGTATCTTTTCATACAAACTTATGTCGTTCATAGATGTCCTCCTTCTTTTTTGGCGTGTTTTTTGAATAAAATTAATTTTGTGCTATACAAAAATTAAAAATCTTATTGACTCCGTCCGATTTTTATTATATAATAAAATTACCAACAAGTCAAGAGAAAGGAAGGACTTTTTTATGAAAATAGGCGTACAAACTTTTCTCGCGCCCGACATGAGAGAGAAATTCAAGAAAATGAGAGATATGGGATTCGACAACTGCCAGATGACAAACTGGGACGAGTCTCTTCATACTGACGAAATGGCGGAGCTTGTAAATGCTGCCGCAAAGGAATACGGTATCACTATCACAGCACACTGGGTCGGCTGGAGCGGTCCTTCCGCTTGGAACTTCACCGAGGGTCCTATCACGCTCGGAATCGTTCCCCGCGAGTACAGAGAGATGCGCGTTGCACAGCTTAAAAAGGGTGCTGACTTCGCAAAGAAGATCGGCGTTACCGACGTTATAACTCACGCAGGCTTCCTCCCCGAGTGCCCCACGGATCCTACTTATCCCGAGATCCTTGAGACGATGCGCGGGCTCGCTCAGTATATGAAGGATCAGGGTCAGTACTTCCTGCTTGAGTCGGGACAGGAAACCCCCACCACTCTGCTTCGCTTTATCGAGGCGTGCGGAACCGGAAATATCGGTATCAACCTCGACTCCGCTAACCTTATCCTTTACGGAAAGGCAAATCCCGTAGACGCGCTTGACGTTATCGGCAAATACGTTCGCGGTATCCACGCGAAGGACGGCTTCTATCCCACAAACGGTATGGAGCTTGGTCGCGAGGTAAAGGTTGGAGAGGGCAAGGTAAACTTCCCCGTATTCGTTGCTAAGCTTAAGGAGGTCGGTTACGACGGCTCGCTTACCATCGAGCGTGAGATCTCGGGTGAGCAGCAGCTTAAGGACATTATCGAAACCAAGGCTTACCTTGAGAAGCTGATCTGATTTTTTTCAGGAGGACAGCGTGAAAGCTGCTTCCGTCCAAACATGAAGT
>SVSX01000089.1 GCA_015064085.1 Oscillospiraceae bacterium
GTCGGGATATTTCTCGCAGAGCGCACGAAGATCAGCCTCCATATCCTCATAGGAATATTCAGCCGACGAGGTATCGACCACGTCACCGAGACTGTATTCGGGAAAATAGGGAGGTACTGTTGTGGTGACCTCTCCCTCACCCTCTTCCTTTGCGCAGCCAAAAAGCAAAAGCATCAGCGCGAGAGAGACGGCAACGATCCGCCTCGCGGGACTATTATTTTTTTTCGCGTTATTTTTCACTTCTTCATTAAATTTCATAAAGCTTCCTTTAAAATATCGGTAAAAAGGGGGATTATTTTCTTCTGCCTGAATAAATAAGCCTGATATGGTAAAAATACTAACAGTAAATCATCAAAAGGAGTCAAGTGAAATGTCAGAAAAACCTCACAATTCCAATCTTTCAGAAAGGCTTAAAAAGGCTAAAGCCAACCGTGCGGCAATACTCACCGCCGTAGTTCTCATCGTAGCTCTCGTTGTGATAATAGCCGTGACTATATCGACGAACAGAGCGAAAAAGGACGATCTTCCCAAAGAAGATTCCACATCACAGACAACCAAGGGCAACACCACAACGACAAAGCCCCCCGAAACCACAGCTCCCGAGGAGACCAAGCGACCCGAAAGCACAACAGGCTCGGCGCAGGTAGAGGACAAGCTCCCCTCCTTCTCATTACCCGTAAACGGGGTTCTCTCCAAGGGTCACGACGCCACGCTTCAGGTCTACTCCACAACTATGAAGGATTACAGAGTACACCTTGGAGTTGACATCGTTACCGAAGCCAACGCGCCCGTCTACTCTGCCGCCGACGGCAAGATCGAAAAGATCTGGGAGGACACCCTTATGGGCTACTGCATTGCCGTGAAGCACAGCGGAAACTGCTACACTATCTACAAAAACCTCTCCGAGACCGTACCCGAAGGCATAAAAGAGGGTACGAACGTCAGAGCGGGTCAGCTCATAGGCTCTGTGGGAGAGAGCGCTATGGTTGAGGTCGCCGAAGAGCCCCACCTTCATTTTGAAATGACGGTTGCCGACCTTTCGGTAGATCCCCTTGAATACTTTGACGAAAAGGCCTTGGAATCCCTCAAGCTTGACGGCTCACACGGTGAATGAGCCGACCGATGCTGTCTCAAATTTCGGTTTGAGACAGCATTTTTCTTTTAGATATCTACTATTAAATATCTATTATGCTGATATCAGCTCCCAGCGCCGCCAGCTTTCCCTCAAGATCGTGATATCCTCTTTCTATGTACTCAACACCGCCGATCTCGGTAGTTCCCTTAGCCGCAAGGGCGGCAATAACAAGCGCCGCACCCGCTCTCAGGTCACTTGCCTCAACGGCACAGCCCTCAAGAGGCAGACCGCCCATAAATCTTGCCGTTGTGCCGTCAAGAGATATAGTCGCTCCCATTTTCATAAGCTCGTTTAAATATTTGAATCTTCCCTCGTAGATAAATTCCTTGACCGTGCTGACTCCTTCCGCGTAACAGAACATAGCTCCGAACTGCGGCTGCATATCGGTCGCAAGACCCGGGTAGGTCCAGGTCTTTACACTTACTCCTCGGAATTTTCCGCTTGAGGTTACGGTAACGCTGTCCTCAAACACCTCAACGTCAACACCCATCTCGATAAGCTTCTCACTTATCGCCTCAAGGTGCTTCGGAACAACATTCTTTATGTTTACACAGCCTCCCGCGGTAGCCACCGCGACCATATACGTTCCCGCCTCTATCATATCGGGGGATATGGAATATCTGCAGGGATGAAGCTCACGAACACCTCTGATCCTCACTGTCTCTGTTCCCGCGCCCCGTATATCCGCGCCGCATCTGTTGAGGAAATTTGCGAGATCCACTATGTGAGGCTCTCTTGCGGCGTTCATTATCTCTGTAGTTCCCTTTGCGAACACAGAGGCTATGATAATATTCGCGGTAGCGCCCACCGAGGGCATATCGAGATATACCTTGCTTCCCACAAGTCCGTCATCGGCTTGAGCGCAAAGCACACCGTCGATAAAGGATATACTCGCACCGAGAGACACAAATCCCTTGATATGCTGATCGATAGGTCGGTCGCCAAAATCGCATCCGCCCGGCATACCGACTCTCGCCTCGCCAAATCTCGCAAGCATAGCGCCTATAAGATAGGACGAGCCGCGCATACGGCTGACGTATTCATAAGGAGCAGCCTCGGAGCGCACACCAGAGGTGTCAAGCACGACCGAGCCGTCAATATTATTAGTAACCTTAGCGCCAAGCGCCTCAAGTATCTCAAGAGAGAGGGCTATATCGCTGACAGGCGGAAGATTGTAAAGCACGTTTACACCCTTGTTCAGGATACACGCAAAAAGTATGGGCAGGGCGGCATTCTTCATTCCCGAGATGTGGACGTCTCCAATGAGAATATTGCCCCCTTTTACCTTTATCTTTTTCATTGTTATAAACTGCCTTTCTGCGAAAGGCATCGACGGGGTTATGAAACCCTCGTGCGCTTTCGCTTTTTGTTAATAAATTTGTGGTAAAATATAGTTAAGAGCCGGCAAACTAAGCAAC
>SVSX01000001.1 GCA_015064085.1 Oscillospiraceae bacterium
CCGTGAGCCCCCGCGTTCATTACGACAGCGCCCCCGACAGTAGCGGGAATTCCCGAAGCGAATTCCGCACCCGAAAGACAGCGGTCGCGCATTTTTGCGGCGAGTAGCGGAAGAGGTACTCCCGCGCCGCAGATCACATCGGCATTATCGCCTTTCGGCGTGATCGATATATCCCTTATCCTTTTTGTGAAGATAAGAGCGCCGTCAAAGCCTTTGTCCGAAAAAAGAATATTCGTCGTATTACCGATGACCTTATGCCTTATTCCCTTTTCCTTTGCGAGTCTTACCGTAAAAATCAGCTCCTCAGCGCTTTTGGGATAGATCGCATACGCTGCGATTCCGCCAATGCGAAAGGAAGATATCTCGGAGAGGCGAACCTCTCTCTCGAACTCGATCCCATTTTCGGAAAGGATCACAAAAAGCTCACTCATATCACTCACCCTCAGAGCAGAGGAAATCATATATATCGTCAAAGCTGTTTGAAATATGCGTTACCTTCATTCCCTCGGGCAGTGGCTTTCCATTCGGATTATACCAACAGGTATCGATCCCGAAATTAATACCGCCCCTGATATCCGAGCTCAGCGAATCGCCGATTATGACGGTCCTTGCCTTATCAAAATCGGGAATAGCCGCCGCCACTTTTTCGAAATATTCCGCTGAGGGCTTTTCCGCACCCATCTCACCCGAGATAAACGCGCCCTCAAAGAATCTTCCGAGCTCGGCTATAGTGTATCTTTTTTTCTGTGTGTACTCAACGCCGTTTGTAACTATATACATTTTAAATTTTCCTTTAAGCCTTGCGCAAAGCTCCTCAGCTCCCTCAAGAAAATATGCAAGCTCCGAAAGATTCAGCATATAGCGCTTTGCCATCTCCTTTGCATCTGCCACAAAGCCGTGCTTCTGACAGAATATCTCAAATCTGTGGTACAAAAGTACGCTTTTCTCTATCTCGCCCTTTTCAAGCTTCTTCCAAAGGCTGTCGTTTATTTCACTGTAGCTTTTAACAAGCTCGTCGTTCACAATAATTCCGAACTCGGCTGTCATTTTCGAAAAGGCTTCCTTCTCGCTTCTGAGAAAGTCAAAAAGAGTGCCGTCGGCATCAAACAAAACAATATCGTATCTCATTATCAATATCCCCTTGATATTTTATGTCTCAATTATACCACGTATCAGAGAAATATGCAAGTACGCTTTTGGGTTTAGATAAAAATAATTGTGAAAAAGTAGCATTTGCTCTTGAAAAAAAAACGAATATGAGGTATAATATAATGTATATATATTTTTACGGAGGCTATCTGTGAAAGAAGATATCAAAATCGGACTTATAGGCTTTGGAGCTATGGGAAAAGTTCACTCCTATGCCGTTTCAAATCTCAAATATTTTTATTCTCCGCTCCCATTCCGCGCCACGCTTTGCGGTGTCTGTACTACCTCGCCCGAACGCTCTGAGGAGATCGCTCAGCTTTACGGATTTGATGCAGCTTACAAAAACGCGGAAGAGATCATTGCGAGAGATGATATTGACGTTATAGATATCTGCACACCGAACCTATTCCATTATTCGGTTCTGCGGTCTGCTATACTTGCGGGTAAGTCTATATATTGCGAAAAGCCTCTTTGTCTGACCTATGCCGAAGCCAAGGAGATAGCCGCACTCGCAAAGGAGCACAACACGATCTGCAACGTTGCCTTCAATAACAGACATATAGCGCCGATACTCAGAGCCAAGGAGATAATCTCAAAGGGCGATATCGGAAGGATACTCTCCTTTTCCTGCGAATATCTTCACAACAGCGCCCTCGACGCTAACAAGCCCGCGGGCTGGAAGCAGAGGCGCGAAATATGCGGCGGAGGAGCTCTTGTGGATCTTGGAGCTCACTGCATCGATCTTGTATATTTTCTCTGCGGTCGCTTTGACTCGGTCTCGGGAAGATCTCAGATCGCTTTTCCAACACGTGTCGGTGCTGACGGCAAGGAATGGCAAACGAATGCCGACGAGGCTTTCTATATGCACTGCCGTATGAGATCGGGGGCTTGCGGAACGATAAGCGTCAGCAAGATAGCGGCGGGAACAAATGACGATCTGAACATCGTTATCAGAGGTGACAAGGGAGCGCTTTCCTTCTCGCTTATGCAGCCCAATTATCTCCGTTATTACGACGGAAGAGTAAAGACTCCGACCCTTGGAGGTTACTCGGGCTTTACCGATATCGAATGCGTTGGAAGATACCCCGCCCCCGCTGGAGGCTTCCCTTCTCCCAAGTCGGCGTCATCATGGCTTCGCGGTCACGTTCAGTCTATCTACGATTTTCTTTATTCGGTTCACACCGAAGCCAAAACTCAGCCCGATTTCAGTGACGGCGCTTACGTTCAGGCTGTGATCGAAGCAGGATATCTTTCGGACACAGAGAGGAAATCGGTAGACATTTCTGAAATTGACAAAGAGCTTTAAGGAGCACACTATGGCACATATCATTGGAATCACAGGACCGAGCGGGTCGGGAAAATCCCTCCTCTGTAAGTATATAGAAGATGCGGGTATTCCGTGTATCGACGCCGATGAGGTCTATCACTCGATGCTCACACCGAATTCACAAATTATGAATGCCCTACAGAATGCATTTGGTGACGGTATTCTCCTCTCCGACGGTTCACTCAACAGAGTTTTCCTATCAAACGAGGTATTTAATGACCCGCAAAAGCTTGAGCTTCTGAATTCTACAGTCCTTCCAATCGTTATAGAAAAGATCGAGGAACTGATCTCAGAGCTCGCTCCGACTAATTCAAGGGTCGCGGTCGATGCGCCGACGCTTATAGAATCGGGCTTTCACAAAAAGTGCGACACGGTGGTGGCTGTGGTCGCCCCCGAGGAGGTACGAATTGCGCGGATCCAAGCGAGGGACTCTATATCAAGAGAAAGAGCCGCCGCAAGAATAAAGGCACAAAAGCCCTCGGAATTCTACACATCTGCCGCGGACGTCGTATTGCTTAACGGATCGGGAATCGAGAGCTTTTCAAAAAGCGCTATGGCGCTCGTTGAACAGCTAAAAGAAATATAAGAACCATAAGGAACAAATATGACACAGCAAACCAAGAGAATAATCGCAATATTACTTATCTTTTGCCTTTCGATCGGCGGAGGTATTCTTATAAACGAGATATGGACCGATATTGAAAGACGGCTATACCCTGTCGATTACGGAGAAATAATCACTAATGCGTCAGAGGAATTTGACGTACCCGAATATATCATATATGCGACGGTAAAGGTCGAAAGTGATTTTGATCCCGATGCCGTATCCACCAAAGGCGCGCTCGGACTTATGCAGATGATGCCCAGCACATTCGAGTGGCTTACGGGAGACGATCATCTCGATGAAAATCTGAGCACAAGAAGGCTCGACGATCCCGAGGTCAGCATCAGATACGGAACGTATTATCTGTCCTATCTTTATAAAAAATTCAATTATAATTGGGATACAGCCTTTGCCGCCTACAATGCGGGTGAAGGCAACGTCACAAAATGGCTCTCGGATGAAAAATATTCCGACGGTAACGGTGGTCTTTCCGACATACCGTACAAGGAAACAAAAAAATATGTAAAAAAAATAAATGACGCAATAGAAAATTACAAAAAGCTATACCCCGTCAATACATAATACAAAAGGAGAAATAATATGGAAAATAAAAAGCTTTCTGAGACCCTTTCCTATACGAAAAAGAGTGTTTACGCCCTTGCAGACAAGGAGATCATAGACTCTGCTATGAGCTATGCTGAGGACTATAAAAAGTATCTTGACAGTGCGAAAACCGAGCGCGAGGCTGTAAAGGCCTCAATCGCCCTCGCTGAGAAATACGGCTTCACAGAGTACAGGCTCGGAGACAAAATAGCTCACGGAGACAAGAAATACTATAACAACCGAGGTAAAAATCTCTTTGTTTTCTCGGTTGGTGAGGAATGCATAAACAACGGTATCAGGATCACCGCCGCTCATATCGACGCGCCTAGAATAGACCTTAAACAGTGCCCCCTTTATGAGGAAGGCGGTATGGGATTTTTCAAGACCCACTACTATGGCGGAATACGCAAATATCAATGGGTCGCAACACCTCTCGCTCTTCACGGAGTCATTGCACTCGCTGACGGCAGAGTTATCGACGTAAATATTGGCGAGGAGGACAGTGATCCCATATTCTATATCAACGACCTTCTTCCCCACCTCGGACACAAGCAGGGACGAAACCCGCTTGACGATGCGATCACAGGTGAGCAGCTCAATATCCTCGTTGGCTGTGAGCCTTATCTCGAGGACGACGAGGACTCGGTAAAGCTAAACGTTCTCCGTCTTCTCAATGAGAAATACGGAATTACAGAGAGTGATTTTCTCTCTGCGGAGCTTTGCGTTGTTCCCGCGGCTAAGGCAAGAGATATCGGATTTGACCGTTCTATGATCGGCGCTTACGGTCACGATGACAGAGTATGCGCATATCCCGCGCTCACGGCACTTCTTGAAGCCACCGACACAAAGCACACCACGATGTGCATTCTTGCCGACAAGGAGGAAACGGGAAGCGACGGCTCCGGTGGTATGCAGAGTGAGCTCATACTTGACATCATCAACGAGCTTGCGGCAAATCTCGGCGGAAACTCAGCGCTGATAAGAGCTAATTCCAAGTGTCTCTCCGCCGACGTTTCGGCTGCCTTTGACCCCAATTTCTCCGACGTCTTTGAAAAGAGAAATTCGGCTATGCTCGCCTGCGGTGTGGTATTCACAAAGTTCACGGGAGCAAGAGGAAAATCGAGCACAAATGACGCCGATGCGGAATATATCGGTTGGCTTCGCGGTATACTCGCGAAGGACAATGTCTTCTGGCAGGCGGCTGAGCTTGGCAAGGTAGATTGCGGAGGCGGCGGAACTGTCGCAAAATATATCTCCAAGCACAACATCGACACAATAGACCTGGGAGTCCCCGTAATATCTATGCACGCTCCCTATGAGGTCATCTCTAAGGTAGACCTTTATGAGGCTTACAGAGCTATGCTCGCCTTCTACAAATATTGATTTCTAAGAGGATAATATGCTTGAAAAACTGAAAGCGGCTGAAGAAAAATATCTGAAGATAGAGGAAGATCTCGCTTCCCCCGATGCATTTTCGAATCAGGAAAGCTTCGCCGCTCTGATGAAGGAATATAAAAATCTTACACCGATAATTGAGAAATTCAGAGAATATACAAAGGCTATCTCCGACAATGAGGAGGCAAAAATAATACTTGAGGAGTCGCATGACGCTGACCTCAAGGAGCTTGCTGCCGAGGAATACAAGGAGACAAAGCTTGCGGCTGAACAGCTTTATGAGGAGCTGAAAATTCTCCTTCTTCCCCGCGACCCCAACGACGAAAAGAATGTCATCGTTGAGATCCGAAGCGGAGCGGGAGGTGAGGAGGCAGCTCTCTTTGCGGCAGTTCTCTACCGTATGTACACGATGTATGCCGAAGCCAAGGGCTTCCGCACGTCGGTTATGACCTCAAACGAGACTGAGCTTGGCGGATTCAGAGAGATCTCCTTCACCGTCGAGGGTGACGGAGCTTACTCGCGCTTTAAATTTGAGAGCGGTGTTCACAGAGTCCAGAGAGTTCCCGAGACCGAGTCTCAAGGCAGAATACAGACCTCGACCGCCACAGTAGCAGTGCTTCCCGAGGTCGAAGAGGTGGAGATCGAAATAAATCCCGCCGACATAACCATAGAATCCTGCAAATCAAGCGGAGCGGGCGGTCAGCACGTCAACAAGACCGAGTCGGCTGTAAGACTTACACACAAGCCAACGGGAATAGTTATTGAGTGTCAGGAGGAGCGAAGCCAATTCAAAAACAAGGACAAGGCTATGAAGATGCTCCGCGCCAAGCTCTATGATATGAAGCAGACCGAGCAAAACGAAAAGATAGCCTCGGACAGAAGAAGTCAGGTCGGCACGGGAGACAGAAGCGAAAGAATAAGGACCTATAACTACCCTCAGGGGCGCATTACCGACCACAGAATATCTCTCACGCTTCACTCCCTCGAAAGCTTTCTCAACGGAAATATCGACGATATGATCGATGCTTTGCTGACAGCGGACACCGCTGAAAAGCTGAAGGAAAATTCTTTTTAAAGGATCTTAAAATGACAGAAATTATAAAGCTTGACGTAGGCTCACCCAACAAAGAGCTTATTGAGTCGGCGGCAAGGATAATAAAAGCAGGAGGGCTCGTTGCCTTTCCCACCGAAACGGTCTACGGTCTCGGCGCTGACGCGACCGACGCAGACGCTTCAAAAAAAATATATGCCGCCAAGGGTCGTCCGTCGGACAATCCGCTTATAATCCACATAGCAGAGCCCGAGGACGCGGAAAAATATGCATACACAAATGAACTTTACTACAAGCTCGCAAAGGCGTTTATGCCCGGTCCGTTGACAGTAATACTGCCGAAAAAGGATACAATTCCCTCCTCTGTAACCGGAGGACTTGATTCGGTTGCCGTCAGATGTCCCTCGCACCCCATCGCGAGAGCGCTTATAAGGGCGTCGGATACGGCAATTGCCGCCCCTTCGGCAAATCTTTCGGGAAGTCCGTCACCTACCTGCGCCGAGCACGTTATCGCTGATCTTTCAGGAAAGGTCGATATGATAATCGACGGCGGTAGCTGTGAGATCGGACTTGAATCCACCATCGTCAAGATATCAGATAACAGCGCGATCCTTCTGCGTCCCGGAATGATAACCTGCGACGCGCTCAGATGCGTACTCGAAAGGCTTGAGATATCCCACGCGGTAACAGAAATGCTCGCCGAAGGAGAAAGACCGCAATCCCCGGGAATGAAATACAGACACTACGCCCCGAGAGCTCAGCTCATTCTTCTTGACGGCGACAGCGAAAGTGTCATAGAATATATGAGGTCGGCTCAAAAGAATGAAAGCTGCGCTATAATCTGCTACGACGAGGACTCCTCATTGCTTGATGAAAAGGACCTCATAAAAATAGGCGGTCGCGACGACCTTGAAACTCAGGCGTCCACTCTTTTCTCTGCTCTCAGGCAATGCGACTCTCTTTCGGTAGAAAAGGTCTACGCACACCTTCCCTCTAAAGAGGGTATAGGTCTCGCCCTCTACAACAGAATGATAAGAGCCGCGGCTCACACAATAAAGAAAGTTTAATCAGGACGGTATATAAATGGCTAAGAAAACAAAAAAAGGTGCTCCCGAAGCACCGCAGACAATAGCCCCTATTCAGAATCAGATAATAACCGACACAATCGAAAAAAACTATATGCCCTACGTTATGAGCGTTATTATCTCGAGAGCTATTCCCGAGATCGACGGCTTCAAGCCCGCCCATAGAAAGCTCCTCTTTACTATGTACAAAATGGGACTTCTCACGGGTAACAGAACAAAGAGCGCAAACGTGGTCGGTCAGACGATGAAGCTGAACCCCCACGGAGATATGGCTATATACGAAACGATGGTGCGTCTTACAAGAGGAAACGAATCTCTCCTTCACCCCTTTGTTGACTCAAAGGGCAGCTTTGGAAAGCAATATTCCTCCGATATGAAGTTTGCCGCTTCAAGATATACCGAGGTCAAGCTCGATACCTTCTGTAACGAGCTTTTCAAGGGCATCGACAAGAACGCGGTGGATATGATCGACAACTATGACAACACAATGAAAGAGCCCGTTCTTCTGCCCACCACCTTCCCTAACGTTCTTGTTACTCCGAATAAGGGAATCGCTGTCGGTATGGCGTCGGATATATGCTCATTCAATCTTGCGGAGGTATGCGACGGAACTATTGCCGTTCTTAAAAATCCCAACATTACCACTGAAAAAATACTCGACATAATAAAAGCTCCCGATTTCCCCGGCGGCGGCGCGATCATCTATGACAGAGAAAATATGCGCCAGATCTATGAGACGGGCTCGGGCTCGGTGAAGATCCGCTCAAGATACAATTACGACAAGGCGGAAAACTGCATCGACATCATACAGATTCCCTACTCTACCACGATAGAAGCAATACTGAAAAGGATCACAGAGCTTGTAAAGGAAGGTAAGCTGAAGGAGATCACCGATTTCAGAGATGAGATCGACCTCAGCGGCTTCAAGCTCACGCTTGATCTTCGCCGCGGCGTCGATCCCGACAAGCTGATGACAAAGCTCTTTAAGATGACCCCTCTTGAGGACAGCTTCAAGTGTAATTTCAATATCCTCGTTGATTCTTCCCCGAGACAGATGGGGGTTATTGAGATAATCAAGGAGTGGATACGATTCAGAATAGGCTGTGTCCGCCGTGAGCTCGAATTTGATCTTGTTAAGAAAAAAGACAAGCTCCATCTGCTTCTCGGTCTCGGACAGATACTTCTGGATATCGATAAGGCTATCAAGATAATCCGCCACACCGAAAAGGAAGAGGACGTTGTTCCAAACCTTATGAAGGGCTTTAATATTGACAAGATACAAGCCGATTATATCTGCGAGATCAAGCTTCGCAACCTGAATAAGCAGTATATCATCAACCGTATAAACGAGATCGAGGGTCTCCAGAACGAGATCGCGAAGATCGAGGAGATACTTGCGGACGAGCTCAAGATCAAGGCACTCATCTCCTCTCAGCTAACCGAGATCAAGAAAAAGTACGCTCAGCCCAGACGATCACAGCTTATTCAGCTTGACGACCTTGAGGTCTACAATGAGGACGAGCAGGTAGAAAACTACAACGTTCGTCTCTATATGACAAAGGAGGGCTACTTCAAGAAGATCACGCTCCAATCCCTCCGCGGTAATGACGAGCAAAAGCTCAAGGAGGGCGACAGCATCATCTTCACAGAGGATTCCGACAACCTTGCCGACCTTATCTTCATCACCGACAAGGCTCAGCTGTACCGAGCAAAGGTTGCCGACTTCGATTGTGTCAAGGCTTCGCTTATGGGAGATTACGTTCCCGCAAAGCTCGGAATGGACGAGGGCGAAAAGCCTGTGTTTATGAGAGTTCAGAAGGGATATCCGCAAAACGAGAATTTCGTTTTCATCTTTGAAAACGGAAAGGGAGTGAGAGTTCCCGTATCCACTTATGAGACAAAGGGCAACAGAAAAAAGCTGATAAACGCATATTCCTCTGCTTCCCCAATCTGCGGTGTTTTCTATGAAAAGGAAAAAGACCCCTACGAGATTATGCTCACAAGCTCCGAGGACAAGGCAATTATCGTCAAGACCTCACTTATTCCCCTGAAGACCACAAGGACCTCGGGTGGAGTCACAATTATGACAATCAGAAAAGGAGCTACACTCGTATCGGCTACCGCAAATATTCCAACCGAGTACAATGACGCCAAGGGATACCGCAAGCTGAAGATCCCCGCCACAGGTCACGTACTTGCGGAAAAAGATATAACCAAGCAACAACTTAAATTCGACACCTGATAAAGAGAGGTAATTCAAAATGAGTAACGAAAAGAAAAACGATAAAAACAGAAGAGCATTTGCGGTACGTATGCTTTGTATCATCCTCGCCTTCCTTATGGTAAGCGGCTTGGCAACAACGATCATTTTCTACCTGATGCACGCAGGTCATTGACAAAAAGGAAGAGGCTGTCTCACTTGTGAGACAGCCCCCTGGGATATCTTATATTATTTCAAATATAATCTTATCCCCTTTTTCCTTGATGTTCTCGGAACATCAAGCTTCAGCCAATTTACTGCTGATCCTGCTCTTTTTTGTTCTGGCTGTTCTGTCCGTTCTTCTGCTGGTTCTGCTGGTTCTGCTGATTCTGCTGCTTGTTCTGGTTCTTGTTGTTCTGTCCGTTCTGCTTATTCTGCATTTTAAGCTCCGTTCTCCGCCGACATCTTTTTTTGCATCCGTAGGTCGGCGGAATACGGTATGCTTTCCGAGTCTCTTTCGGAGGTGTAATCATATTTCGATTACGTTATAAGTATGACGCAAAATCGGCTTCGTTATTCACGAAGCCGATTGGAAAATTTTATTTTCTTTTTGCTTTGTCGGGGCTTTGATAATTGAAAAGCGTTGTAAATTTCTTGTTCTTAAATCCAAGAAAATACGCTATCCACGAGGTTATCATCGCGGGAATTGTTATAACGAAGAAGGTTATCGCTATCGCATTAAGAGGTACACCGCCGATGCTTACCGTGGTTATCACGCCGAGGTACATTCCCTCAAGCAATGTTGCCGCAAGACTTGCTATCGCGCATACGTTTGCCGCCCACTCGCTTTGCGCCAGAGGCTTGAATATTGCAAACACAAGAGCAATTATAAAATTAGAAACATTGGCAAGTAACGAAACCAGAAGTCCCGTGTGAGGACGGTATTTCTTCTTGCCGATATCGACCGATATCCTATCCTTTGCTCCGATCTCCCACGCGCAGGTATAAAGCAGGAAAAGGTAAAATAAAATAGAAATAACGCTCAAAATGATAGCCAACGTATCGTTTTTCGCCGCCGTAGTTGCCATTGAAAGCATTGCGCCGAAAATCGATATAGCAAACTGATTGACAAACATTTTTATCGCGCTGTAAGAATAATTATGTAAAAAATCCTTCATAAATCCTCCGCAACTTGCAAGTTATATCACGGACCGTTGTCCAATATAATTTACGTTAATATTATATATTAAAACCCCCGACTTTTCAACACAAAAATATGAAAGTTTACATTTTATCCACTAATATGTTAATATTATTTTAAAATAGATTCAAAGAAAAAGGAGTCTGTATGTCAAATCGTATTCCACCCGAGACGCTCCCTTCCCTCGTGCGCGAATTTGCGTCATATAAATCGGCAATTCAGAACTGCTCCGAAAAGACTGTTTCCGAATATATGCTCGACCTCCGCACATTTTTCCGCTTTCTCCTCGCACGGGACAAAAACATTTCTCCCGATTCAGAAGCCTTTGAGCAGATAGACATAAGCGGAGTCGATCTCGACTACATAAAAAACATAACCACCGAGGATATATACGCCTTCATAATGTACGCGGACAATGTGCGAGGCAATATGGCGGCGGCAAAATCCCGAAAGCTCTCCGCTGTAAAGGGATTTTTCAAATATCTTACCGTCAAAAGATTTATGCTTGAGGACAATCCCGCGATAAATATAGAGTCGCCCAAGAAAAAGCAAGCTCTTCCCAAGTACCTTTCCCTTGAGGAAAGTCTTTTGCTCCTTGACGCGATAAAGAACGACAAGGAGTCAAAGACGGTCACGAGAGACTATTGTATCGTCACGCTCTTCCTTAACTGCGGTATGCGACTTTCCGAGCTTGTGGGAATAAACGTCAACGACATCGACCGTGAGCTTCGCTCTCTGACAGTAACGGGTAAAGGAAACAAGCAAAGGATCGTTTATCTCAATGAAGCCTGCCGTGACGCACTGAGCGACTATATTGCGGAAAGATTCAACGAGAAGAACAAGAACATTGACTGCCGAGCTCTCTTCCTCAGCGGCAGAGCCCAGAGGATCAGTGTCAAGACGGTACAGTGGATGGTCTACAAATATCTTGACCTTGCGGGTCTTGAGTCAAAGCATTACTCTGTTCATAAGCTGCGACACACCGCGGCAACCTTGATGTACCAATCGGGAAACGTCGACGTCCGTGTGCTGAAGGACATTCTCGGTCACGAGCAGCTCAACACAACACAGATATACACTCACGTAAGCAACCGAAGCATGGAAGAGGCTATGGCTCAAAATCCCTTGGCTTCAAGAAAAAAGGATGAGTAAAAAAGAAGTCTGTCACAAAGACAGACTTCTTTTTTATATTATTTCAAACAACTCAGACGCATTATCATAGGTTATTTCCGAAAGCCTCTCGGGGGTTATTCCCTTCACTTCGGCTATTGCCTCCGCGGTATATTTCATAAGCCCCGAATGGTTCACCTTTCCTCTGTGCGGGTGGGGGGCAAGGTACGGCGCATCGGTCTCGATAAGCAGTCTTTCGGTAGGTATCCTTGAGATGACCTCTCTCACACGACTTGCGTTTTTAAAGGTTGCGACTCCCGAAAATGAGATATACCAGCCTCTTTTAATGAGCTCGGAAGCCATTTCAGCGCTTCCGCTATAGCTATGGAACACACCCCTTACAGAGGGATATTTCAGTACAGTCTCAAAGCAATCGCCGTGAGCGTCTCTGTCGTGGATTATAACGGGAATATCAAGCTCCGAGGCAAGCTTCATCTGCGCGTGAAAGAAATCTGCCTGAAGGGCTTTATCAAGCCCTTCAAAGTGATAATCAAGTCCGATCTCACCAAGCGCCACAATCTTTTTTTCTCTTTTTGTGGCTTTGTCTCCTATGATATCCGCAAGTACGGATATCTCCTTTTCAACGTCAAGCTTTGCGAAATCGGCGTCCTCGGGATGTATTCCCACGGCGGCGTACATTCCTTCATAACGGCTCGCCTGCTCTATGCACAGAATATTGTTTTGATTATTTGTTCCAACGTTAATAACTCGCTCAACACAACCGCCGAAGACCTCGTTTCTAAGAACGACATCAGCGCCGCCGATCTCGTCAAGTCTTTTGTCAAAATAGTGAGCGTGGGAATCAAACAGCTTCATAGAAAACTCTTATCTTATTCTCTCTCCGAGAGGAGTCTCGTCATCGAGGAATACCACTCTTACCTTTTCCTCTCCGCTTGCGAGTATCATTCCCTGAGACTCTATTCCGCAAAGCTTTGCGGGCTTGAGGTTTGCCACAAGAATGATCTTCTTTCCGATAAGCTCCTCTGGCTTGTAATGAAGGGCAATGCCCGAAACTACCTGTCTCTTTTCATATCCGAGATCTATCTGCATAAGAAGCAGCTTCTTAGCCTTCGGAACTTTCTCACAGGTGAGGATCTTCGCGCTGCGGAGCTCGAGTGCCATAAAGTCCTCTATTCCCACAGGCTCACAAGGCTCGGGCTTCTCCATTGCCATCTCTTTTGCCTTGGCTTCAGCCATCTGTGCCTGTCTTTCAGCCTCAAATTCGGCAAGAACCTTTGCTTCGTCCATACGAGCAAACAGAACCTTGGAATCCTTTACGGTATCACCCGCCTTAAGAGCTCCGAAAAGCTCTGTCTTTCCTATAGAGGAATAACCCGATACGTTGGTGTTAAGCTCCGAAAGTATTTCCTCTGACGTTGCGGGGATAAACGGCGCAAGAAGCACTGCTCCCCAACGGATAGCTTCAAGGAGGGTATAAAGAACAGTTCCGAGACGTGCCTTCTGCGATTCATCCTTGGCAAGAGCCCATGGAGTTGTTTCGTCAATATACTTATTTGCGCGAGAAAGCATCTGGAAAATCTCATCAAGGGAATCTGCTATACGGTATCCCTCCATATTCTCAACGACCTTCTCGTACGCCTTTACGCAAGCCGCAACGACCTCTCCGTCCAGCGGTTCGGAAGCAACAGGCTTCTGAATAACCCCGCCAAAATACTTCTTCTGCATATCAAGAGTGCGCTTTACAAGATTACCGAGATTGTTAACAAGATCGGTATTAAAGCGTTTAACCACATTTTCATAGGTGATAGAGCCGTCGTTAGAATAAGGCATCTCCGCAAGAGCGTAATATCTTACGCCGTCAACAGTAAACTTCTCGGCAAGCTTATCGGCATATATAACGTTTCCGCGAGATTTTGACATCTTATCCATACCGAAATTAAACCACGGATGGGCAAAGACCTTCTTGGGCAGAGGAAGATCAAGCGCCATAAGGAATATAGGCCAATAGATGGTATGGAAACGAATTATATCCTTACCGATTATATGAACGTCAGCGGGCCAGTACTTCTTGAATTTTTCGCTTTGATCCTCATAGCTCTTGTCGGGATCATATCCGATAGCCGTAATGTAATTTGTGAGCGCGTCAAGCCAAACGTAGGTAACGTGCTTGGGGTCTATATCAACGGGAATTCCCCAGCTGAATGAGGTGCGCGAAACGCAAAGGTCCTGAAGACCCGCCTTGAGGAAGTTATTTACGATCTCCTTCTTGCGGCTCTCGGGCTCTATAAATTCGGGGTGCTCCTCGATATACGTCATAAGTCTGTCAGCATACTTCTTCATATTGAAGAAATACGCCTCTTCACTCGCTCTCTCGACAGGGCGTCCGCAATCAGGGCACTTGCAATCTACTGCTTGAGTATCTGTAAAGAAGGACTCACACGGTACACAATACCAACCCTCATATCGGCTCTTATAGATATCTCCCTGCTCGTAAAAACGTGTGAACATTTTCTTTACGGCAGCTTCATGATAATCGTCGGTAGTGCGGATAAAATGGTCGTACTTGACGTTCATATTATCCCAAAGCTCACGTATCTCACCGGCAACACCGTCAACGTAAGCCTTCGGTGTGATGCCCGCGTCACGAGCAAGATCCTCTATCTTTTGACCGTGCTCATCTGTACCGGTACACATAAATACATCGTATCCCATCTCTCTGCGCCAGCGTGTGAGAGCATCGGTCATAATAGCCTCGTACGTGTTTCCGAAATGAGGCTTCTTTGATGCGTAAGCTATCGCCGTTGTTATATAAAACTTATCCTTGTTCTCCATTGTTTTCTACCTCTTTTATTTTTTCATAATTTTTCATTTTATTTTCCGCGTATATGAGATACGCGATCATATACACGGGAGCTGTGTACACTACAAAAAGCATTCCGAGAGTCGCCGCCGAAAGTAAGAATAACGGCACAAACCCAAAGGCGAACGTTAGCCTATCTATATTGCTTCCTTTCATAATACGACAGCTGAGCTTGATCGAGTCGCAAACGCCTGTTCCTCTGCAAAGCAGATACGGTGTGAGAAAGAACGGATTTTGTGCCATCCAAAGTCCCACCGTTGCGAGAAGCATCAGTGAGAAAAACGCAAGCGAAAGGAAGACGTCGAAAAGAATTCGCAACGCTGTTGCCTCGACATCCGCAACGGCATTTTGGTATATCATCACAGCTATCACAAACAGCACCGCGGGAAGCACAAATACAATTAGCTTTACTATGACCGTAAACACTCCGAAAAGCACCCTCAGATAGTGTTTTATCGACGTAAAGGGAGAAAAGATCTCACTTATATGAATCTTCCTCTCCCCGTTAAGGAGTCGGTAGGAAAAACTCAAAAGTCCGCCCGCTATCGGGAAAGACACCGTCGGATAATAAGCTATAAGCAACACAATAAGTATTATCTCAAGGGTTTTCGTAAACCCGCTCGACTCACAATAGGTCGAGATCATCTCGAGGGGCATATAGAACAGCACGATCGGAAGGATACAGAACCATATGCAAAGACAACAGCCTATAGCGAGCTTATAAAGCCCTCCGGACTCAAGCAGTATCTCAGCCGCTCTTTTTCTTATTTCTTTATTTTTCAGCAAACAAAATACCTCTTATCTCATTGTATCAGATTTCCTCTGAGGATCACCTTATCGATATTTATTTCCTTTTCCTTAGTCAAAACTATCATATCAGCGGATTTTCCCACGTCGATCGATCCGTATTTGTCATAGACTCCAATCATACGGCAAGGATTTGAGGTTACAGTGGGAATAGCCTGACTCAATGGTATATCGCAAAATCTCATCAGATTTTTCATACCGTCGAAAAGGTCAAGGGTACTTCCCGCAAGAGCTCCGCTCTCGGTCCTAGCAATTCCGTTGCGGACGTATACAAGGTTACCCGCAATAGAATACTCTCCATCCGCAGAGCCCGTTGCCTCCATCGAATCGGAAACGAGAACACATCTCTTTTCGGTAAGATGTGAAAAGGCAAATTTTATCATTTCGGGTGAGATATGTATGCCATCACATATAAGCTCTGCGTAGCATCCTCCCGTAAGAGCCGCGAGGATAGGTCCTCCGTCTCTGTGGTGAATGGGCGGCATTGTGTTAAAAAGGTGAGTATAGGCGTTAAGACCTCTTTCTTCAAGGGATCTCGCTTCGGAATATGTCGCATCTGTGTGTGCCAGAGAAGCGCTTGCACCTATAGAAAGCACCTTTTTGAGAAATTCTCCAGACTTGTCGAGCTCATAAGCCGCAGAAACCCTGAAGGACTTACACATTCGGAAGACCTCATCATCAAGCTCGGACGGCTCAAGAGCCGCCAAAAATTTCTCGGCGTGAGCTCCCTTCTTCTTGGGATTCATATATCTTCCCTCAAAATGTACACCACAATAAGAGGCTTCATTTTCCCCGGGGATAAATTTATTTATCTTATCGGTAAGAGCGATCATTTTTTCAAGCGCGTCCGACGCAATTGCAGGCATAACAGAGGTGACGCCTTTTTTTGCGAACGATTCCGCAATAGTTGAAAGTGCCGAAGGGTCGTCGGAAAGAAAGTCAAACCCTGCTCTTCCGTGAGTATGTACGTCAACAAGACCGGGAATTATCTTTGATCTCTTTACGTCAAGTATTTCATCGTCGGTATCGGAAATTGCTCCCATAGCCTCAACAACTCCGTTGCGTACGAGAATATTTTTTGAATCAAACCGTCCTGTATCACTATTATAAACAAGTCCGTTTTTTATCAGCATAAGATGCACCTCCTTATAGCAATACATATTAATTATAACAAACTTTTCGATATTTTACAATAGGCTTTCAAAATATTTATGCTTTTCTCAGGCAAAAAATTTACGCCGCAAAAAATGCGGCGTAAATTATCTTTTATATGGCGAGTCCTTTAAAAACCGTATCCATCGTCATCGTCATTCACGGTATCAAAATCTTCCTTTGAAGCTCCACAGAGGGGACATACCCAATCCTCGGAGATATCTTCAAAGTCAGTTCCTGCAGGGACTCCGTTTTCGGGATCTCCCTTTTTTGATTTATACACATATCCGCAAAGAGCACAAACGTGTTTCATAAGACCTCCTAAAGGTTAAATTTGTATTATTATAATAATACCTTGTTAAGTACTTGTCAAGATGATTTTTGCAAAAAAAATCGTTAAAGATTAGATTTGTACAATATATACGAATTTCCCACCGTGTTTTTCACCATATTTATTTTCGTTTTTATACTTTTTCCTCTCTTTAAGTCTATTCTATATCTCAGATTTCCGTCATATATTTTTATAAACATTTTTTGGAGACCGAAAGATAATGAACAGATTTAAAAAATTTATATTCAACGGATTACTTCTCAGTGTCGTATCCCTGCTTATGAGGTTTGTTGGCGTAAGCTATAACGTATATATTTCAAACCGCGTGGGCGCTGAGGCTATGGGACTTTTCACTCTGATCTCAACAGTTTATGGGTTTGGTGTCACCCTTGCGACATCGGGAATAAATCTTGCCTCCACAAGACTTGTCTCCGAGGCTATCGGCGAAGAAAGATCGGATAGAATACGTCTTATTATCTCAAAAAGCATTCTTTACTCTCTCTTCTTCAGCTTTCTTTCCTCAGCGGCGCTTTATTTTGGTGCGGAGCAAATAAGCGTAATATTCCTCAAGGATAAACGGTGTATTACTTCATTGAAGATCCTTGCTCTTACGCTTCCTCCGATCGCTCTTTCTTCGGCTCTCGGCGGATACTTTTCTGCGGTACGGAAGGTTTATAAAAATGCCGCCACGCAGATAATCGGTCAGGCTGTAAAGATATTCGCCTGCTCCGCTCTTCTCACCCTATTTTTTGCGGGAGACGTTGAAAGCGCGTGTATATGCATTGTTCTCGGCGGCGCTTTAGCCGAATTTCTTTCTTTTCTGGCAGAGCTCTTTATGTATCTTCTCGATTCTTCCAAGGGAAACAGAGTTAAGCTACACGAAAATGAGGGAAAAGAAATATCTAAAAAGCTCAGACGAATTGCTCTCCCCGTTGCCTTCAGCGCCTACCTTCGCTCCGGACTCATCACAATAGAACACATACTTATACCCATAGGACTTGAAAAAAGCGGAAGATCGAGAGAACACTCACTCGCCGCCTACGGTACTGTTCACAGTATGGTCTTTCCCGTTGTGCTCTTCCCCTCCGCTATTCTCTCCTCCTTTGCGGGGCTTCTTGTTCCCGAGATCTCCGAGGCTAAAGCGAGAGGAGACAAGAGAGAGATCGAAAGAATAATTTCAAACGTACTTGAGGTAGCTCTCATCTTTGCCATTGGCACGGCGGGAATAATGGTCTTTTTCTCATATGAGCTTGGAAGGGTGATATACCCGCAAACAGAGGCGGGTAAATATATAAAAATGGTAGCTCCTCTTATTCCTGTAATGTATCTTGATACTGCTGTCGATGCAATGCTTAAAGGGCTCGGAGAGCAGGTCTACTCAATGTGGGTAAATATCATAGATTCCTCACTGTCGGTAATTCTCGTTATTTTTCTTCTCCCCGCCTTCGGTATTGAAGGATACATTATGACGGTATATTTCACCGAGCTTATTAACGGTGCGTTGAGTATCACGAGGCTGATAAGTGTCAGCAAGGTAAAGCCATCGATATACAAAAATATCTTAATTCCCCTTCTTTCTGTTGTTTTCTCGGCGATTGCCGTCAATCTGCTTTCACGGCTGTCTTTACTTGATTTTTTACCTTCGTATTTTTCTCTATCTGCAGATATAATCACAACGGTGGCTATATACCTGCTACTCGTTTTCGCTCTTGGTGCGCTGAGAGCCTCCAAGGTAAAAAAAGGCTTGAAACTTATGAGATAATCTAAATAAAAGCTCAAAAGCCCTTGAAATTCGATGAGATTTGTGTTATAATCACTGGTAGAACGAACGGCATTCAACAGCCGTAGGATATTTTACAGGTGACATATGGAAAAGGAAAAGATAAACAGAATAAATGAGCTTGCGAGAAAATCAAAGGAAACAGAGCTTTCCGAGGATGAGCGCCGTGAGCAAGCCGAGCTCCGCGCGGAGTACATTGCTGAAATAAGAGCTTCGTTTGGAGCAACCCTTGCAAACACTGTGATACAGCGCCCCGACGGCTCAAAAGAGCCCCTCAAGAAGAAAGACGACTGAAAGACTTGGAGGGCTAAATGAATCCGTCATATTTCATCCCCATATTTCTTCTGCTCTTTATATTGATCTGGTCACAAAACCAGCAAAGCAGAATGTTCGTGGCAAAAAAATTTATAAAACACAAAACGGAAAAGGATAACGGAAAAATGTTAGAGCTTGCGAAAAGATTTATTGACAAGGAATGTATTATTTATACCTTTAACTCAAATCAGATGACAGGTATTATCCGCGAGGTTACCGACGGAGCGCTTATGATCGAAAACAAGGGTACTCTTGAAGCGGTAAATATCGATTTTGTTATCAGGATAAGAGAATATCCAAAAAACAAAAACGGCAAGAAGAAGTCGGTAGTTATCGACTGATATTTAAGAGCGGCGAGTCAATTCGACTCGCCGCTCTTTGATATTTTCTAAATAATCATCGCCGAGAAATGAGCGAATACTCATTTCTCGGCGATATAGTTTTATTTTTTTTAGATTTTACGCCTGCTTATATTTCTCGATGATCTTAGGAGCGATGTTAGCGGGAACTGTGTCATATCCCGTTACAGTGTACTCAAACGATCCTCTTCCCTGTGTCATAGCGCGAAGAGCTATCGGATAGTCAACGATCTCTGCCTTGGGAGCAGTTGCGTGAACTATTGTGTATCCCTTCTTGGGAGCGGCATCCATACCCATAACCGCGCCGCGGCGCTTGTTAAGGTCACCCATTACGTCACCGACAAGGGACTCGGGAACTGTGATATCCATATCGCCCACGGGCTCAAGGATCACAGGAGCTGCAAGCTCAAGACACTTCTTATACGCGATACTTGCCGCGGTCTTGAAGGAGATCTCATCAGAGTCAACGTCGTGGTAAGAACCGTCGTAAAGGTCAGCAGCGAGCTTAACGAGCGGGAAGCCAGCAACACCCTTAGCCATCGAGTCCTGAAGTCCCTTCTCTACTGCGGGATAGAAGTTCTTCGGAACTGTTCCGCCGACAACAGATACCGTGAAGGTAAGTCCGTCGTCCTCACCGGGGGCAAATCTGATCTTAACGTGACCGTACTGACCCGATCCGCCGTTCTGCTTCTTATGCTTTCCTTCAACGTCGACCTTCTTTGTGATCTTCTCTCTGTAAGCCATCTTGGGCTCGTCATACTGAATATTTACGCCGAATCTGCTCTTAAGCTTTGCCTCAAGAACCGCAAGGTGCATATCGCCCTGTCCGCTAATGAGCATCTGCTTTGTTTCGGAGTTATTTTCAAACTCAAGTGTAAGATCCTCTTCGATCATTCTCATGATACTCTGGGAGATCTTGCCCTCATCCTTAGCTGTAAGCGGAACCATAGCCTTTACGTAGTAGGAGTTGGGGTACTCGATGGGAGCAAACTTCAGCTCCTTGTTCCAGGTGAGTGTGTCGTTTGTATTTGTAGACGTAAGCTTAGCTACCATACCGATATCGCCGCAAGCAAGCTCGTCGACCTCGGTCTGCTTCTTACCGTTCATAATATAGATATGAGCAAGCTTTTCGCTGTCGCCCGTTGTGTTGTTCTTCATAAGGAGATCGCGCTTTACAGTACCGTTCATTACCTTGAAATAGGACATCTTTCCTACGAAGGGATCGGCAACCGTCTTGAATACGAAGAGCGAGGGCTCGCCTTCGGGAGTGATCTCTATCTCGTCACCGTTCTCAAGCATCTCAACCTTCTTTGCGGTATGTCTCGGGAAGGACTCCGCGATCTTATCAAGAAGCGTCCATACGCCCCAGAGCTTTGCAGCCGCGCCGCAGAATACGGGAACGATATCGCCGTGGATAATTCCCTCGTGAACCGCGTTGATAGCTTCCATATGTGTTATTTCTTCGCCCTCGAAGTACTTCATCATAAGGTCCTCGTCTGTACTTGCGACAGCTTCCATAAGCATATCTCTGTACTTTTCAACCGCCTCCATAGACTCCTCGGGAATGATCTCTACGCTGTGACGTCCGTTAGCGTCGAAAACGTGAGCACTCTGGTCGATAAGGTCGATACAACCCTTGACCTCGCCGTCCTTGACCATAGGAATGGTGAGAGGACAGATGTGCTTACCGAAGGTTACGTGAAGATCGTCGAGAACTCTCGCGAAACGAGCCTCGTTATCGTCAAACTTGTTGATGAAGAAGGCGCGGGGCAGTCCTGCCTCGTCAGCATAGTTCCAGGCAAGCTCTGTTCCTATCTCGATTCCTGCCTTACCGTCAACAACGATGATAGCGCTGTCGGCAACTCTGAGACCCTGCTTGACCTCACCAACGAAATCAAGGTAACCGGGAGTATCGATAATGTTGATCTTTGTATCCTTCCAGGTCGTATTCAGAAGCGAAGCAGAGAGCGAGAAGCCTCTCTTGATCTCTTCGGGATCAAAGTCGGAAACTGTGTTTCCGTCAGCGATCTTACCAAGTCTGTCAGATCCTCCGCAAATATATATCATTGCCTCAGCGAGAGAGGTCTTTCCGCATCCTCCGTGTCCGAGCAACGCAATATTTCTTATTTTTTTTGTTTCAATAACCGCCATGGGTCTTCCTCCTTTCTTTCGCACCATGCGAAAGCAACCAAATTATTTTTACGGTAGCTTAAAGAGCAAAAAAGCCCTCATAAAACACCATTGTTATAATTATACATTATTCTGTCAAAAATTGCAAGATTTTTTATATATATTTTACTTTTTCACATATAGAAATCCAAGGCGATTTTTTGTGCATTTTTACAATAAAAAAGCACATTTATTCCAATTAGCTCAATTTTTCCCGCAAAAACTCGACAATTTTCTTTTCTTCTCTTGAAATCTTGACCTGAGAGAGTCCAAGCGCGTCGGCGGTCTGTTGCTGAGTCATATCTCGGTAGTAGCGAAGCAAAACAATCTTCTGCCATTGAGAAGGCATCTGCGAAATTGCCTCGCCGAGAGCTATTTTGTCTCTGAGGCGCTCGAGCTCGGTCTCGCTCTCAACGTCAGGAATGAGCGCTCCCACCTCTACCCCTTCGCCGTCGGTGGAGAAAGCCTTGTCGGATAGGGATATTATCGGCGAGGAAGCATCAAGGGCGATAGCCGCCTCCTCGGGGCTGACCGAGCATAGCTCTGCCAGCTCGTCGATATGCGCCTCCCTGCCCTCGGATGACAGTATCCTCGCGCGTTCGTTCATTATCATAGCCCCAAGCCTTTTGTAGTATCTCCCCACCTTTATCGGCCCTTCGTCTCTGATATATCTCCGTATCTCTCCGAAGATAAGGGGCACGGCATAGGTGGAAAAGCTTGTACCTCTCTCAAGGTCAAAGCTTCTGATCGCCTTTATCATTCCTATCGTTCCTATCTGCATCAGGTCCTCCATATCAACGCCTCTGTCGCGAAAGCGCATCGCGATACTGCGCACAAGACCTCTGTTGGCATCAAGGAGAAGCTCGGTGGCGCGCATCGCGTCGGTCTCGTCACCGCTCTGGGCGCGGCTGAGCAGCTCTCGGTTGAATTCGTACCCCACCCTGCTCTCGGCAGGCTGTATCATTTCACTCACAGGATCATCTTCCTTCAAATTTTTTTATAAGCGTTACGCTGCTTCCGTGACCTGCCTTGGAGCGGACTCTTACGCTGTCGCAGAAGCTTTCCATAACGGTAAAGCCCATTCCGCTTCGCTCATTAGCCGCGTCGGTGGTAAAGAGAGGCTGTCTCGCCTGCTTAACGTCCTCGATCCCGCAGCCGCGATCCCTTATCTCAACCGACACACTTCTGTTGTCAAACAGCTTCACGTTTATGTATACGACACCTATCCTGTCGCGATAGGCGTGGACGATGCAGTTTGTGACCGCCTCCGAGACCGCGCATTTTATATCGGCGATCTCTGTGGCGCTTGGGTCGAGCTGAGCGCAAAAGGCGGCGACGGCAGACCTTGCCATAGATTCGTTTACAGACAGCGAGGGCATTTTCAATTTTATTTCGTTAACAAGCTTTCCCTTATCGTTTTTCATTGCTCTTTTTCCTCCATTTTTATTATCCTTCCGAGCCCCGCAAGCTCGAATATCTTAAGAATCCTTTCATTTGGATTTTTCAAGGTCAGCTCCCCGCCGAGTCTCTGCATAAGAGCGTACCGCCCCATAATAAGCCCCAGCCCCGAGCTATCCATAAAATCAATGTACCCCAGATCAAGCACTGTTTTCTTAGGTCTCTCTCTGCATATCAGATCGTCGATCTCGCCTCTGACGCTTACAGCGTTATGGTGATCTATCTCACCGCGGAGCGCTACGGTAAGAACTCCGCTGTCGATCACCGATTCAAATTTACAGTTTCTGTTTGTCATTTTAACCTCCTTGCCTTTAAAGCAACTCTATTTTAACACCTCAAGCGTGAGAAATTTGTCATATTGGGGAACGAATAAAAAAATAAAAGGGCTGTCGCAAACGATTTTCTCATTTGCGACAGCCATAATTTACTGTCTTTCAGTCCCCAAGCCTATCGGCGAGGGGAGAAATATTCAGTTAGCTTGGGACTCGGTGCTTTTATACCGAGGAATTGTATCTTTTTCAATCAATATATTGCAGGATCGTGTCAAGCTCGGATGTGTCATATATACTGTTTTTGGATGATATCCTATATGAGTTCGAATCGGATATTCGTGACAGCGCAATTATATATTCTTGCTTTAATTTCACTGAATCCAAGCGAAGCTCAACCATGATCTCATTTGTCTCAGTATCTCCCTTGTAGGTTTCCACGACCGAGCAAACGTAATATCCCGTCACACTATTCGACGGATTGTCTTTTTTGGATGTGGGTATGAGCTTTACAACATATTCCGACTTAGAGACAACATCTTCAAGATCCGTCGATTCAATATATGGATCTCCGTAATACTCAACACCGTCCGCATTCTGTGAATTAGAAATGACATTTTTAGTATATTCTATAACCTTTTCGGGTTTTTGTGATTTAAAAAACGAAAGCTCTGAGTGACCCGATAACCTTTCATTTCCGTATATAACTATCTTTTCTTCACCGTTTAACGGAATATAGGGTCTTGATGATACAAGATGGTAAATATCATTGTCGTAATACACCGAAATATGTCTTGCGAGCAGCAGCAAATATTCTTCACCAACAGAATAATCGGGGTCGGTAAACGAATAATTTTTATCGGCAACCCCAACTAATATTCGTTCTGACTCAACGTATATTTTTTTGGCAGTTGTATCTCCTTTGTACTGCTCCACCACATCAAACTCATATATGACTTCTCTTTTATTGTTTTGCGCGGATACGCACTTTCCCTTAAGAATGTTCGTAGCATTATCAATTGACTTTTCAAAGGAATGATACATTACTGTCTCGCTACCTGTGATTTCTTTGCCTTTTAGCGGATCATATTGAGAGCAGGCAGAAAGAGTCAGTGCAAGCAATAAAACTGCTATAATAAATATTCTTTTCATAATGTTTCCTCCTTAGCGATATACTTGCTGCATATGCTATCTATCATAATCGGTTATCTAATATTTGTTCAGCTTTCCTTAAATCGTCCGAGGGATTGAAAACAAGATAATACTCTTTTATTGCGTACCACCGTTTGGAATCTCAAAGGTCTTCTCTAACCATTCAGCTTTGGGCATATCTCGCCACCTTGCCCAACGAATCGTAAAAGAGGAAGAGTATCAGGGGAATAACAGCAACGGATCAGTTGTCCACGAAATATAAAACGCAATCGCAAAAAAAGCAAATATCAAAACAGCTAAAATTCCTGGTATCAAAGAGAAAATGATATTCTTCCTTCGTTCTTTGGGCATGTTTGCGCGTATGATCAGAAGAACAGCGGACAAAGATAGCAAAATCACGCTAGGTAGCGTTACGATCATCTGGTTTATATCAAAGAAAAATACGTTATTCATTGCAAATCCTTTCCCATATAAAATCTGTGAATGCATGAGCAATAGCATCAGCTTGCGTTGACGTTGTTAATATATCTTCTTTTGTCTAGGGCTTTACGCAGAATTCGGATTGCAAGCGAAACGCCCATTCCTATAAGATATAATACCAATGTCAACGGAGCGAATATGCACGTGATAATCAATATTCCCCAAAGGTCGTCATGAACGTTATAACCGAAAAAACGCGTAAATGCAACGAGCCAAGCTGTTACCACAGAACTTATATAAAAGCCTATAATACAGAAAAGTCTGTCTACTATTGCTCTTTTAAGTGGCTGTTTCCCTTTTTTGCTAACGATTTTATCGCTATAGTATCCTGCAAGAAAAAATGTCAGTATTTCGATTGGAACAAAGACAAAAAAGAATCCAACAGTAAAAACTCCCATTTGAACAAGATAGGATACTATAAGCCAAATACCGTAAATAATTAAATATTTTTTTGCGATAGGGTCATTTTTCATAAATATAGCTCCTTTCTAAGTTAATTGTTCACCACTGAAAACGCGGGAATATACAGCGATGAGATAAGCAGAAAGACCGTAACAAAAAAGCTTGTTACCTTCAAGGTCGTTGCTTTTTTCATAAGCAACATTCCTTTCATTTTTATTTGTGCGCTTATTGCACAGTTTTATTATAGCACAGTTGGATTTGTTTGTCAATACCGTATAAAATCTTCATAAAAAGTTAAAAAAAGCAATAAAGCGAAAAAAGTTCTTGTAATTTTTTTAATAATGTGGTATAATAGTCAAAATAACTATTCGGGAGGTGGATCGCTTGCATATTCAGGAGTCGGGAGAAATGTATCTTGAGACGATATATCTGTTATCACAGACCAAAACTATTGTCAGATCTATTGACGTCAGCGAATATATGGGTTTTTCCAAGCCAAGCGTAAGCCGAGCTGTCGGTCTTCTGCGTGACGCGGAGCTTCTCGAGGTGGACGAAAACGGTTCTCTTCTTCTCACCCCCGACGGGCTTGAGATCGCAAAAAAGATATACGCCCGTCACACCATCTTAACTACCTTCCTCACAAGTATAGGTGTTGACGAAAAGACCGCCGCGGACGATGCCTGCAAGATCGAGCATCACATCAGCGACGAGACCTTTGAGGCTATAAAAAAACACATAGAAGCAAAAAAATAGGAGCTGTCACATTTGGCAAGACCGAAAAAGTCCAAAAATAAAAAATCCCGTTTGCGCACAAAAAACGCAAATGAGACATCCCTAAAATGGGCTGTCGCAAATGACAATTTGCGACAGCCCATACTTTTTTGAAATCAAAGATCTTTTTCATGCAGCACAACACCGTTTTCCTTCAGTGTTGTCTGCAAAAGTCCAACGTCAAGAGATGTCAGATCACTCGAAAGCGCCACAGCTGTTCCCGCCGCCTGACCTGTGACAGCGCAGCAAGGGATCACACGCATCACGTCCCAGAGAGCATCTGTAACCGAGGTGCATCTTCCCGCCACCGCGAGATTTTTCACCTTTGAGGAATAGAGAGTCCTGAATGGAACTTCGAATACAGGTCCTCGCTTTTTCCAGTTTGATACCATTCCTATCGAATCATCAAAATAGGTATGCTCCTCGGAGGTATCAAGGGTATATTCTCCGACGATCTTTCTTGTCATACGCACCTGAGGAATGGTGGGAAGTGTTGCGATAACGGCGTTCGGGTCTTTCTCCCTGCGGTTTAGCCAATCCCTCAGAATAAAATCGTGCGAAAGGCACATAATTTCCGAAAGCTCAGCTCCGTCGAGTCCGCCAAAGCGCTTCGAAACAAGATATTTTCTTTCCGCATCCTTTTTCTTATCCTCATCAGGCACATCGGCTGCTCCCTGGATTTTCAGGTCATAGCCCTCACTGTCGGCGTAATAATACCACGCCGCAAGGACATTTCCCTGCTTAAATTTCTCGGTGGGAGCAGAGGCAAAATAGGCTATATCACAGTCGCCCGTAGCGTCGACAACCGCGTCGGTCTCATACTCGAGTCTTCCCGATTTACTCTCGACAAAGAGGCTTTTTATCCTTTCGTTATCAACCGAAACACCCGTAACGTAGCTGCCGTAAAGTATATCCACGCCTTCCTTCAAAAGGAGCTTTTCGGCAAGGATCGCGAAGAGCTGAGCATTGTACCTTACTCGGTATCTCTGGTCCTTTTCGGTCCTTGTTCCCTTTCCGTCCAGCCAATTTGCGGGGTATTCGCTCTCAGCGCCGTAGGTAACCGAAAGCTTCAGAAGCTCCTCGGCAATACCGAAGGACACCTGATGACCGAAGCCGTCGCAAAGGGGCAAATATATGGTCACAAGCCCCGCCGTTCCGAGACCTCCGAGCATATACTGCTTTTCGAAAAGAACTACCTTCTTCCCCATTCTTGCCGCCGCAAGCGCGGCTGAAATGCCTGCAAATCCGCCTCCGCAGACTGCGATATCGTACTTTTTTGAGTTCATTTATTCTATTTCCTCGATATTATAAGGTGTGGTCTGATATACGAAATAGTTGAGCCAGTTGGAATAAAGGAGATTAGCGCAGCTTCTCCAGCGCACTATGGGCTCTTTGGTATCGTCGTCGTTCGGAAAATAATTCTTCGGAACGTCAATGGGAAGTCCCGCGTTTTTATCTCTCAGATACTCATTTTTGAGGGTATCGGCGTCATATTCCGAATGTCCCGTAACGAATATCTGTCTTCCCTTTTCGGTCGCCGCGACAAAGACACCTGCCTCATCCGAGCTTGCGAGTATCTTTATGTCGGGTATCGCCTCGATATCCTCTCTTCTGCAGGTGGTATGTCTCGAATGAGGAACGACAAAGCTATCGTCAAATCCGCGGAAGAGGATCGAGAGCTTGTGGTCAAGCTTGTGCTCAAACACACCGAAAAGCTTTTTCTCAAGGGGATATTTCTTTATTCCGTAGTGGTAGTACAGTGCCGCCTGAGCTCCCCAGCAGATATGGAAGGTGCTTGTGACGTGGGTCTTGCTCCACTCCATAATCTCGCAGAGCTCCTCCCAATATTCCACCTCCTCGAACTCCATCTGCTCAACGGGCGCTCCCGTGATGATGAGTCCGTCATATTTTCTGTGCTTGACCTCGTCAAAGGTCTTATAAAAGGCAAGCATATGCTCGGCGGAGGTATGCTTTGACTTGTGAGTGGCAGTCTGCAAAAGCTCAAGCTCTACCTGAAGAGGTGTATTGCCGATAAGTCTTGCTATCTGCGTTTCTGTTTCTATTTTCTTTGGCATAAGGTTAAGCATTAATATCTTCAGAGGTCGGATATCCTGAGTTATAGCTCTGGTCTCCGAAATAACGAAAATATTTTCATCAAGCAAAACCTTTGTCGCAGGTAACGAATTTGGTATTTTTATTGGCATAGTACACCTCTCAAAATTTTAATTACTTATTTTTTACCGCCTCAAGTGCCTGTTCGATATCCGCAATAATGTCGTCGGCGTTCTCTATTCCCACAGAGAAACGAATGAGGTCGGGGCTTACTCCCGCGTCAACAAGCTGCTCGTCGGAAAGCTGACGGTGTGTTGTGGAGGCGGGGTGAAGGACACAGGTCCTTGCGTCGGCAACGTGGGTCACCACTGCCGCAAGCTTCAGAGAATCCATAAATTTGGTTGCCGCTTCTCTTCCGCCCTTGATACCGAAGCAGATAACACCGCAAGTGCCGTTCGGCATATACTTTTTTGCAAGATCGTAATACTTGCTCGAGGGGAGAGACGGATAGTTGATCCAGGAGATCATATCGTTAGACTCAAGGTACTTTGCGACCTTGGTTGCGTTCTCGGCGTGGCGAGGAACGCGGAGGTGCAGTGTTTCAAGTCCGAGATTGAGAAGAAAGGCATTCTGAGGAGACTGCATAGAGCCAAGGTCTCTCATAAGCTGAACGAGGCACTTGGTGATATATGCCGAGCTTCCGAAGCTCTTTGTGTAGGTCAGACCGTGGTAGGAATCGTCGGGAGTGGTGAGTCCGGGGAATTTTTCAGCGTGAGCATCCCAGTCGAACTTACCGCCGTCAACGACTACGCCGCCGAGGGCACAAGCGTGACCGTCCATATATTTTGTGGTCGAGTGAACCACGATATCCGCGCCAAACTCAAAGGGTCTGAGGTTTATAGGCGTCGGGAAGGTATTGTCCACTATCAGCGGAACGCCGTGAGAGTGAGCTATCTTCGCGAATTTTTCAATATCGAGAACGATAAGAGCGGGATTGGAGACCGTTTCGGCAAACACAGCCTTGGTATTCTCCTTGAAAGCCGCGTTGAGTGTCTCTTCATCGTCGTCGGGATGAACGAAGGTAAAGTCTATACCGAGCTTCTTCATAGTTACCGAGAAGAGGTTGAACGTTCCACCGTAGATAGTCGACGCGGCAACAACGTGGTCGCCTGCCGAACAGATATTGAATATCGAATAGAAGCTTGCCGCCTGCCCCGACGAGGTGAGCATAGCGCCCACACCGCCCTCAAGCTCCGCGATCTTTGCCGCTACACCGTCACAGGTAGGGTTTGCGAGTCTTGTGTAAAAATATCCGCTCTCCTTGAGGTCAAAGAGATTTCCCATCTGCTCAGACGACTCATATTTGAAGGTCGTGCTCTGAACTATAGGCAAGACTCTCGGTTCGCCGTTTTTGGGAGTGTATCCTGCCTGGACACACTTTGTTTCGATCTTATAATTTGACATATTGTTCCTCCATTATTTTTAAATCAAAATTCATACCTTACAATTATACCACATTCCGCGGTATTATTTCAAGAGGCTTTTGAAAATTACCTTAAACAATCGGCATCGGCAAAGGCAAAGCGAGATCGTTGTAGGTTACAAGATGTATATTGTCGTAATTCTCTGTTGTCTCATATATAGGAGCTCTTGCCTTCACAACGCTTCCGCTTGAGTTGATACCGTCGCCCCTGTCACCGTAGTGACCGCTTATAGGCATCTGCCAGATATAAGCCTTTGCGCCGCACGCCGAATAAAATTGAGGAGAGAGACTGCTCTTGCCGTGATGAGGCACAAATATAACGTCGGAGGATACCTTACCCTCGGGAAGTGCCATAAGCTCGTTATTTGTGAAGGTCTCGCCGTCGCCCGCAAGCATAAAGCTCTGCTCACCGTTATAATCAAGCTTATAAACAACGCTTGTGTCATTCACCGTTGAGACGACCTCGTGATCATACGTTGGAACTCGCAGAACCTCGACCGTCATCTCGTCAACCGAGATAACGTCTCCGACCTTTACAGTGCAGACTTTTGCTCCGAGTGTACTTTCGGAGTCAAGTATACAGGACACTCTTTCAAAATCCTGCTCTGCTTCCTTGAGCCTGTATTTTTCGTATGCATCCTTAGTGAGGAAAGCGCAATATGCCTTCTCAACCTTCAAGGAGGATCTCAGTGCCTCGTTTTTGCAAAGCTCCACGAAAGCGCCAACGTGTCCCTCGTGGGGATGAGAGAGCAGCCAAGCAGACACGGTAGGTATCTCCTCACCCGATATCCTTCTGAGAGCATAAAGAAGTCTTTCGGTCTCGGCTTTTCCACCACCGTCATATACGATGAGCTTTCCGCTGCCTGTCTTGAATATAAGACCCGAGTTACTTGCCACAAGATCCGACGAAGCGGCAAGTGAATACACTGAAGCGCCGTCGACAACATTTATATCTTTATTCGCGCGGTTTTCCGCAGTAAACTCCAGCTCGTATTTCTCGGGCATACAAAGCTCACTGTTTTCGTTATAGCATTTATACACGTAGTTCATAAAGTCATATCCGAGTACATCCTCAACGAACTTATAAGCCGCGTAAACAGTTCCGACTCCACCGTCCTTCATTGTACCGTAAGATCTGAAGGGCGGCTCGACCTCTATGGGAGCGCCCATACCGCAAAGGTAGACTCTGTCTGAAGCCTTCTTTATGACGAACTCATAGAGTCTGTTAAAATGTCTCTCAAAGGCAAATCCGTCAAGCTTCTCTCGCGATGTCTTTCCCACAACTATCTCAAGTGCCTCGGGGGCTGTGGTATCGTCAACTATCGGTATCTTTTTTCCGCATACCAGCTTTATGTTCTTCTGGAGAAAATATGCGGCGCGGGTCTCGCTGAAAATGGCGTTTTTCGGAATAACTATTCTATAATCAACTATTCTTTTCATTTCTTTTACCTCGTTTTCAATGTATGGGCATAGGCAACGGCACGGAAAGTATACCGTCGGTAAACAAATAAACGTTTTCCTTTTTCGGTTTAAGCTGCATCATAAAGTCTCTTGTTTTGATAACGCCCGTGTTGTGAGTGTTGAGCTCTGTTCCGTTATCGCTATACCAGAATCTGTCCACGATAGGCCAGATATATGCCTTGGCATCGATAAGCTCATAGCACCTTCTCGACACGTTTCCACAGCCGTGATGTCCAACCTGAACAATATCGCTCTTAAGCTTATCAGCTCGGTTATTTACAAGATCCTCATTGCAGGATCTCTCGGCATCGCCGAGGAGCATTATCGTCTGTCCACCGTCATAGGTCAGCTTATAAACGACACTTGAGTCATTCATATTCATCCTTGAAAAATCCTCTCTTGTGGGCACGTGAATGACCTCGATCTCTATCTCATCGACCTTTATGATATCGCCGACCTTAACTGTATGTACCCTCGCGCCGACAGTGCTTTCCGAATTTAGAAGGTTATTTCGGATCTCTACCCACGTAGCCTTCCTTTCGGTTGAAAGAGTTGTATAAAATTCCTCGGTAGCAAGATCGCAATAAAAATCGTCAACTGTTATACAGCTTCTGAATTCCTCATCGATACACAGTCTGTTATACATTCCGAAATGGTCACCGTGAAGATGCGAGAAGATCCACGCCGTAACGTGGGGCGTATCTGTACCCGCTATCTTTTTCAGCCCTCTCATAAAGCGATCGCTTTCGTGGACTCTGCCCCCATCATAAACTATTATCTTACCTTCACGTGTCCTGAATATATATCCGTGGGTATTTCCCGTGAGAAGCTCCGAAACGTTGAATGCGAACATTGCCGCTCCCTTTATGTCCTCAGGCTCTTGGGCTCGGAGAACGTCTCTTTTTAAGCTGTATTCAAAGTCCTCCGGTATTTCAAGCTCCTCATTCTCGGGAAAGCTTTCGTATGCCGAATTCATAAAATCGTATCCGAGAACCTTTTCCACAAATTTATACGCCGCTATCGAGCAGCCCGACGAGCCGTCCTCATAAAGCTTTGCGGCACTGTACTCCTCGGGATACGGCTTTCGCTCACCAAGCCCTGTAAGGTAAAATCTGTCTCCTTTGTTTTGCAGAGTGTATTCCCACATTATGTGGTTCTGTCTTTCAAAATCGATACCGTCGAGCGCCTCTCGGTTGGTCTCTCCAACGACGATCTCAAGGGGTCTCGGAGGCTCTGTGTCTCTGACTGTCTCAAGGGTTATTCCCGTAACAAGACGCACGTTATCTCTTATAAACGCCGCCGCGCGAAGCTCATTTGTATTTGCTTTCTCGGAAATAACTATTCTGTAATCTCTAAGCTTGCTCATACCTTTATCTCCTTAGTATATCGGCATCGGCAATGGGAAGGAAAGAATATCATCTATATTGAGATATACGTTCTCCTTCTTTGGGTGAAGCTGCATCATAAAATCTCTCGTACGGATAACTCCCGTATTGTGAGTGTTCAGACCCGTACCGTTGTCGCTGTACCAGAATCTCTCGCCTATAGGCCAGATATAAGCGTCAGCACCTATAAGCTCATAGCATCTTCTCGACACGTTGCCGCAGCCGTGGTGTCCTATCTGTACCACATCGCTCTTCAGCTTATCCGCCATATTGTTCACAAGGTCCATATCACATACGTACTCGGCGTCACCGAGAAGCATAATGCTCTGCTTTCCGTCATAGATAAGCTTATAAACGACGCTTGAATCATTGATATCCATTTCCCTCGCGAACTCCATTTCGGGCACGTGAAGCACCTCTATCTCGATCTCATCGACCTTTATAACGTCGCCCTTCTCTACCGTATGCACTTTTGCGCCAACTGTACTCTCAGAATCGAGAAAGCGCTGGCGAATTTCTGCAAAGTATGCCCATTTTTCGCAGGAAAGCTCGGTATAGTATTCCTTTGTAATAAGGTTACAATAGAAGTTGTCTACAGTTATCTGAGAACGGAACTCCTCGTCACGGCAAAGACGGTCGTACGTTCCCCAATGGTCGGGGTGCATATGGGAGAAGATCCAGGCGGTAACGTGAGGCTTTTCGCTTCCCGACACCTTTTTGAGTATCCTCATAAATCTGTCACTCTCGTTCCACTGTCCGCCATCCATAACAACGATCTTTCCCGATCTCGTTCTGAATATAAGGCTCTGGGTATTCCACATTATATCCTCGGAGCAGTTCATACTGTACATAGCCGCGCCTTCAATATCGGCAGGCTCTTGAGCCCTGAGCTTTTTACGCGTGAAATCGAACGCATAATTTTCGGGGATCTCGAGCTCTTCGTTTTCGGGAAAGCTCTCGTAAGCCTCGTTTATAAAATCATATCCGAGTATATCCTCAACAAAACGGTATGCAGCCATCGACGTGCCTATTGATCCGTCCTCGTACAGTACCCCGGCGTTATATTTCTCGGCGGGCGCTCTTTTTGTTCCAAGACCCGTGAGATAAAAGCGTGTTCCGCACATACGCATTACATATTCCCACATTGCCGCGTCTGTCCTTTCAAAGACAATGTCGTCAAGGGCTTCTCTGTTGGTCTCACCAACCGCGATCTCAAGCTCAACGGGGGCTTCGGTATCTCTCACTATCTCGAGTGTCTTTCCGCAAACGAGCCTTATGTTGTCACGCAGAAAAGCTGCGGAGCGAAGCTCGTTTGTGTTAGCGTTTTCAGAAACAACGATCCTGTAATCCTTTAATTTCATAGTTTTACCTCCACAAATAGAGTAGTTATCTGTATTATAACACCCCAAAAAACAAAAGTCAATAAACCCTGCATTTTTTCGTTTTGATTTTTTCAAGAACACTAACATAAAAAATTTTGCGATATATACTTTTTCAATTTACTTCTTTCATCCTATTGTTTCAGAAACACAAATAAAACTGCAAATTAAGTATAATTCTCCTTGATTTGCAGACACTAACATTACAAATCTGTAAAACCAAGGAGATTTTATATATATGAAAGCCACAGGAATTGTTAGAAGAATAGATGATCTTGGCAGGGTCGTTATTCCCAAGGAAATAAGAAGAACTATGAAAATCCGCGAGGGAGAACCGTCAAAAATAACATTGACACCTTTCGACGGCGATACACAGTATGGCGAAAAATCAAAAGCGAGGTGAAATTTACCTCGCTTTTATATTTTTAGCCGCACCACTTGTACACTGCCAAAGCCAAAAATTTGATGTAATTCAGATAGTCTACTGTATCGATGAATTCATTTGGTGCATGAGCAGGGCCGTTGCCGGGACCGCATATCAGACACGGTATGTTGCCGCGATTGCCAAGATGTCTTGCGTCAAGTGCGGAAACAGCGCCAATAGGCAAGGTCTTGCCGAGCATATCCTCTCCTGCACTGAGAAGAACGGGAAGCAGATCATGTCCTTCGGGGTAAACGTACGCATCGTCATAGTGAAGGAAAGAAAGCTCGGGTCTGTGCTCGGACAGCCAGGGATCATTATCCGAAGCTTGGTTGATAGCACTGCGCAATAGCTCCTTAATTCTTTTTATTCCGTCATCACCAACACCCATTGCGGCTGTGAAATAAGCTACGCCACTGATCGAGCACTCTCGCGCCGTATTGGTTGCATAAGTTCCACCGTTAATAGTGCCGATTCCCAACGACAAACGAACTCCGTCTGCATTTTCCTGTTGCTCCATTTTGCAAAGAGCATTAATTACAAGCGCCGCCTTCTCAATGGCACTTACGCCGTACATCTGAGCACCGTGCCAGCGCCCACCCGTATGGACCTCTCTTCCGGATAAGTGAATTTTCCAATATATTCCGCCTCCCGACTGGGTTCTTATCAAAAATCCACCGTCGGCACAAATAGCGGCGTCTGCCGTATATCCTTTGGCAACGCAAGCAAGAGTGCCGTTTCCTGCGTGTTCTTCGTTAACAGCGCTTTGGCATATTACGTCTCCGCGCAATTTTACGCCGATCTCCTGTAAAGCTTTAAGAGCCTTGACACAAGCCAATATACCGCCCTTCATATCACTTGAACCTCGTGCATAAATACGAGTGCCTACTTGCTCCGCTCCAAAAGGATCGTGTTCCCAGCGGTTTATATCTCCCACAGTAACCGAATCAATATGTCCGTTCAAAATGAGCGAGCGCCCACCGCCGGTACCTTTCAATGTACCTACTACGTTGGGGCGATCCTTGTAATTGAGCTTGTCAGCATATCCGGATTCAAGCCATTTCTCGTACGTGCAAATATCCGAGGTGGGTATAACGAGATCAAGCTCGGGCTCCCAGCTGGTAGGAAACTGTGCTATTTCAGGATATTTTTCAAACAACTCCTTAACGTCAGGCTCAAACACGTCAACATCCATGCCAAGCTTTTCGTATTGTGCCTTTACAAATTTCTGCGCCTCGCCTTCGTGTCCCGTAAGACTTGGAATACGTAAAAAATCTTTTAATTCATTAATGAGATATTCTTGGTTTTCATCTACCCAAGATGCAATCATTTGTTCAATTTTATTTTTCATAGAAGATCCTTTTCAATATAATAGAAATAGAAATAATAGAATATTACAAAACTTTGCGCTTATTATAACATGCGCCTAAAGGCTTGTCAATACAAATACAAAACTATTGTTTCAGAAGCACAAATAAAACTGCAAATTAAGTATAATTCTCCTTGATTTGCAGACACTAACATTACAAATCTGTAAAACCAAGGAGAATTTATATATATGAAAGCCACAGGAATTGTTAGAAGAATAGATGATCTTGGCAGGGTCGTTATTCCCAAGGAAATAAGAAGAACTATGAGAATCCGCGAGGGTGACCCTCTCGAGATATACACCGATCGCGAGGGAGAGGTCATCTTCAAAAAATATTCGCCTATCGGAGAGCTCTCTTCCTTCGCCGCTCAGTACGCCGACACCTTATTTAAGACCTGCAATATGTCTGTAATTATTTCTGACAGAGACGCTGTCATTGCTTCGGCGGGTGTTTCAAAAAAGGAGTACAACGAAAAACGGATTTCCGATGCCACTGAAAGAATAATTGAAAGCAGAAATCTTTACGTCCTCAGAGACGGAGCGGAAAAGCTCTTCCCTCTCGCTGACGGCGGAAGCCATTTTATAAGCTGTGCTATGCCCATAATCAGCGAGGGAGACATAATCGGATGTGTTGCCTCGCTTACCGATGCCTCTAAGGAAAAAAGCGCAGACCGTCTCTCCTCCGAGCTCGAGTCCAAGCTCATTCTCGCGGCAGCGGGATTTCTCGGACGACAATTGGAAAACTGAATATTGTCGGGCTGTCTCATAAGGCGAAACACCTTCTTTGCCGCAGAGACAGCCCCATTTTCTCACTCAAACGACAGGATCGCCATATACTCGTAATAAGGCGATCTTATTTTACAATTGGAGTTTTACTATGACAGAATATATTCCCCTTTCAGAGCTCCCCATCGGCACTGTCTGCAAGGTTGTGTCGGTAGATGTCGACAACCGTGAGCTCAGGCGTTTCAGTGACCTTGGTATAGTTGAGGGAACTATGATGAAATCCCTTATGGTAAGTCCTCTCGGTGATCCAGTTGCCTATCTCATACGGGGAGCTGTCTTCGCTATACGGCGCGAGGATTCCTCGAGGATCACGGTTGAGAGGTACTGACTATGCTTTTTGAGTCCGATACATTAAAACAAAGTAAAAATTTAAAAAAAGACCGTGAAGAAAACGAGATAACGGTGGCGCTTCTCGGTAATCCCAACGTGGGAAAAAGCACTCTTTTCAACCAGCTCACGGGAATGAAGCAGCATACGGGAAATTGGAGCGGAAAGACGGTGGAAATGGCAGAGGGCTATTGCAGATACCGAGACAAAAAAATTCGCATCATCGACCTTCCGGGCACTTATTCCCTTTCCCCTCATTCAGCCGAGGAGGCGGTGACAGAAGAAATTATTTCCTCGGGAATAGCCGACTGTACGGCGATAGTCTGCGACGCGGGGTGTCTTGAGCGAAATCTTATACTTGTACTTCAAGCTATGGAGATGACCGATTCGGTCATTGTTTGTCTCAATCTTATGGACGAAGCCGAAAAGAGGGGTATTTCCATAGACACCGAAAAGCTCGGTCAGCTTCTCGGCGTTCCTATAGTTCCGATGTCCGCGATCAAGAAAAAAGGTGTAAATGAGGCACTGAAGCTTTTTTCGGAAAGAAGAGGGATAAAAAAAAGGGAAACTCTTAAAGACCTCGCGCTCTCAATACCGCAGCAAGCGGAAACGATAGCTAAGGAGGTAATAAAACTTCCACGCGAAAGCAATGATATCTCGGGCTCTTCGGCTGACAGAATATTATGTGGAAAATTCACTGCCTTTCCCATAATGCTTCTGCTTCTGGCTTTTATTTTCTGGCTCACAATGGTGGGGGCAAATTACCCCTCTGCCCTGCTCTCAAGGCTATTCCTTTTCATTCAGAACAAGCTTCTCCTTCTTATGAACTCACTTGGCGCTCCCGAGTGGTTATGCTCTCTTCTCGTTCTCGGTGTATGGCGCACTCTCTCCTGTGTTGTTGCCGTTATGCTTCCTCCTATGGCAATATTCTTCCCTCTTTTTACGCTTCTCGAGGATCTCGGATATCTTCCTCGCGTCGCTTTCAATCTTGACAGATGCTTCAAAAGGTGCGATGCCTGCGGAAAGCAAGCGCTGACTATGTGTATGGGCTTTGGTTGCAACGCCGCGGGAGTGGTTGGATGCAGGATAATCGATTCAAAAAGAGAGCGGCTCATCGCAATGCTGACCAACGTTTTCGTTCCCTGTAACGGTCGTTTTCCCACAATCACCGCACTGATATCGGTCTTCATTGTGAGTGTGGGCGGTCTCGTTGGCGGAATTCTCTCGGCGCTGATACTCGCTCTGCTGATCCTTCTTGGTTTTCTTCTCACGTTTATAGTCTCAAAGCTGCTTTCGGTGACTATTCTCAGGGGCGAACCAAGCTCCTTTACCCTCGAGCTTCCACCATATCGCCGTCCGCAGATTACAAAGATCATCCTCCGCTCGGTCATTGACAGGACTTTTCATGTCCTTATGAGAGCGATCGTGGTAGCCGCGCCTGCAGGACTCGTTATATGGCTTCTCGCAAATCTGAATATCGGTGACGTTACGCTTCTTCGGTATTGTACAGATCTTCTCGATCCATTTGCGTCGGTTTTCGGGCTTGACGGCGTGATATTACTTGCGTTTATCCTCGCCCTCCCCGCAAACGAGATAGTAATACCGATCGTTCTTATGTCTTATTCCTCCTCAGGAATACTCTCGGATTATTCCTCACTTGCGGAGCTCGGTCAGATATTACGCGCAAACGGCTGGACAACGCTTACCGCAGTATGCGTTATCCTGTTTATGTTATGTCATTTTCCTTGCTCGACCACACTTATGACTATAAAAAAAGAGAGCGGAAAGCTCTCCTGGGCGCTACTTGCCGCCATTATTCCCACCGCAATAGGTCTGCTTCTCTGCTTTATTGTCTCATCGGTGGCAAAAATATTTTAGATCATAGCAAACGGTCTGCCGCTTTCGTCAACGGCAGACCGTTAAATTTATAAATTACGCGTCAAGCTTCATATATCCGTCCTTGACCCAGCCAATCCTTCTGAGTATCTCATTGAAGATAAACGAAAGAACTGCGGGAATCAGGAAGCAGATAAGGATCAAACCTATCCAATTGAGTGCTGATACCTCATAGGGATATCCGTTTTCGGGAGTCAGCCAACCGAGAACGATACCGATCGGTCCGAGAAGTCCGCAAGTTCCCATACCCGAGTTGATCGCCGCACCGTACATCTTAAGATCGAAAACACAGACCGCGAGAGGACCTGTGATAGCCGACGCAAGTGTGGGAGCTATCCATATCTGCGGATGCCTTATGATATTTGGCATCTGGAGCATACTCGTTCCGATTCCCTGAGAGAGGATTCCGCCCCAACGGTTTTCCCTGAAGCTGATGACCGCAAATCCTACCATCTGCGCGCAACAGCCCGCAACTGCCGCCGCTCCCGCAATGGCAAGTCCCTCATTGCCGCCCTCGACTGCAAGGCTACCCGTCATACAGAGACCCGCGCAGATAGCCGCGCTGGATATCGGAAGTGTGAGACAGATACCGATGACAACCGAAACGATAATTCCCGTTATAAGAGGCGCTTGAAGCGCTGCCCAGCCGATGAATTTACTGATATATCCGACCAATGTGCCTATATGAGGCGCGACAAGTATAGAAAAAACACCGCCGACAAAGACAGTCACAAAGGGAGTAACAACGATATCGATCTTTGTCTTCTTTGATACGAGCATACCTATCTCAACAGCGACGATCGCGATAAAGAAGACCGCCAAAGGTCCTCCCGCGCCGCCAAGAGCGTTTGCCGCGTAGCCTACCGACGCAGCGGAAAACATTACAAGGGGGTGAGCCTTGAGTGAGTAAGCAATAGCAGCCGCCATAGAAGCTCCCGCCATTGCCTGAGCATATCCGCCGATCGTTGCCATAAATTCAAGGTGAGGTATCATTCCTATCGCCTTAAAAATTGTTCCGATGAGCAATGACGCGAAAAGTCCGAGCGCCATAGCGCCCATAGCGTCAATAAAATAACGTTTTAAGTACCTTTTAAAGATTTCCATTATGATTGCAATACCTCTTTTCCTGTCTACTAAAAATCATTATTGCCTTTATTCAGTATCGTTTCCCTGTCGGAAAGGCGTCTCTTTTTCCCTATGACACCCGCCACAATATATACCGCCATATAGATAGCACTGAAAATAATGAACGCCGCAAGGTAATCTATTATTCCTATCATATCGGCGTCAGCGGTCATACTTACATCCGCGCCGAACTCAAGGATCGCCGCAAGATATTTCACTCCGCCTGCCACAAAGGGCTCGAATTTCAAAAGCAGCGACACAAGAAGCTGAATAACAAGCGCTCCGCCAAGTCTTGCCGCCGCCCCCGCTCCGTCGAAGCTTGCCATACGGTAGGACACAAAGTAGGATACAGCGCCAAAGGTAGCAAGTACGGTCAGCAGTGACGCCACAGCTCTGACAATCACCTCTGCCATTCCTTCGATCGGGAAGATCATATCGGCAACTCTCACAGCTATCATTGTGACGAGCAATGACAAAAGACAGGAAAGTACAAGCCCGAGCAAACACACGCCCATGCCCTTAAAAAGATTTTTTTTCATCATTCAAACCTTCCTTAAAATAATTTCGCATACATTGTACCACATTTCTCATAGAAATTCAATACAAGTTTTTCTTTTTCGGAGCTTTTATGAAAATAAAAATAGGTTTTTTTGCGGTTTTGCTCTTTATCTCCCTCGCCATCTCACGAGGATATCACACTTTGATACCGTTACTCGCAGTAATAATACACGAAGGCGGACATATCATAGCGGCAGTCGCTCTCGGAAAGGGCTTCAGCGGACTTGAGCTTGGCATTTTTGGTGCTCGGCTCAACCTTTCGGAAAGGCTTCTTTCCTACGGTGAGGAGTTTGCTATCTGCATTGCAGGTCCTGCCGCAAATATTTTAAGCGTATTATTCATACTCGGAGCATATATGAAGAGCGAGAGCGAGTCCTTACTTTACTTTATACTGAGCTCCCTTTTTCTCGCGTTTATAAATCTTCTGCCGATAAAGACCTTCGACGGAGGCAGAATGCTTTTCTGTATAATAGCGAGGATATCCGATGAGCAAAAGGCTGACTTTTTTTTGAAGGTATTTTCGTTTATTTCTCTCTTTTTTATTTGGTCTCTCTCACTTTATTTGCTTTTGCGGCATACATCCTCTCTCTCGCTTTTCGTCTTTTCTGCCTCTGTTTTCGCCTCGATCTTCGTCGATGAGGGTCGCTATAGGTAAATCCAAAGATTTTTTTGAAAAATATATTGCAATTCTATCGATTTTCTGTTACAATAAGTCCAAGGATTTTATAGGCAAACATGCACACACGGTTTTTTGTGGCCTCTGCCGCCTTTCATCCTGTATTTTTTATCCTTAAGGAGATTTTATGCGGAATGAAAAGACTGAACGAAAAACAGGATCTTCAAGGATCGCTTGAAAGCGATCAGCCCCCCTCCACTGTCGAGGGAAAAACAAGAGTGATAACGCTTGAAAACATTTCCAAGTCCTTTGACGGCGAGATGGTTCTTGACGATATCAGCTTATACATCAATGATAAGGAATTCATAACGTTTCTTGGTCCTTCGGGATGCGGAAAGACCACTACCCTCCGAATAATCGGCGGATTTGAGACCCCCGACTCTGGAGACGTATTTTTTGACGGCAAAAAGATAAATGATCTTCCTCCACACAAAAGGCAGGTCAACACTGTCTTTCAGCGCTATGCTCTCTTCCCTCACCTAAACGTATACGAAAATATCGCTTTCGGTCTTCGCATCGCAAAGGTAAAGGAATCTGAGATAAAGGATAGAGTCAGCGAAATGCTGAAGCTCGTTAACCTTTGCGGCTTTGAAAAGAGAGACGTAAACCTTTTGTCAGGCGGACAGCAGCAGCGTGTCGCAATTGCCCGTGCGCTTATCAACAAGCCGAAGGTCCTTCTGCTTGACGAGCCTCTGGCTGCCCTTGACCTTAAGCTCCGCAAGGATATGCAGCTCGAGCTTAAAAATATTCAGACCAAAACAGGTATTACCTTTATATACGTTACACACGATCAGGAGGAGGCTCTCTCTATGTCCGACACCGTCGTGGTAATGGCCAACGGTAAGATACAGCAGATCGGTACTCCGACCGATATCTATAACGAGCCCGTAAACGCCTTTGTAGCCGACTTCATCGGTGAGTCAAACATCCTTGACGGAGTTATGCTCGAGGACTACAAGGTCCTATTTGCCTCTCAGATATTTGAGTGCCTTGACAAGGGATTTGATAAAAACGAGCAGGTGGACGTTGTCGTACGCCCCGAGGACGTTGACGTTGTCGCCCCCGAAAAGGGTATGCTGACGGGCGTTGTTTCCTCGGTCACGTTTAAGGGCGTTCACTATGAAATAATCGTTGATATCGGCGGCTTCAAGTGGATGATACAGACCACCGATTACGTCGGTCCTGACGAGACAATAGGTCTTTATATAGAGCCCGACGCAATACATATAATGAAAAAATCCGAATTTTCCAATATGTTCGGCGACTATTCTTCATTCTCGGAGGAGCTTGATCATCTCTCCGACATTGAGGAGGACATCGAGGAATGACAAGAAAGGAAAACATCAAGAAAGGCTCACCGAAGAAGCCTGTCTCACGTATCGGTCTGTTGCAGAGATACGCGGCAGCCCCTCACATCGTGTGGTCGGTGCTCTTTGTGGTCGCCCCGCTCATATTTGTCCTGTATTACGCCTTCACCGATGCCTCGGGGGCTTTTACAACGGCAAACGTCTCGGCGTTCTTCACCGAAAAATATCTCCTGATATTTTTCCGTTCCCTGAAGCTTGCCGTTATTGCCACGGCTATATGTCTGCTTCTCGGATATCCGATAGCCTACTTTATTTCAAGAAGCAAGGCAAGAACCCAGAAAATACTTATTCTTCTCCTGATGCTCCCTATGTGGATGAACTTCCTCATCAGAACCTACGCAATAATGGTTCTCATTCAGGATACGGGTATAATAAACACCTTCCTCGGCAATTTCGGAATAGATCCCATTCATATTCTCGGAACAGAGGGAGCTGTTATCATAGGTATGGTTTACGACTACCTGCCATTTATGATACTGCCTATTTACTCGGTTATGGCTAAGATCGACAACCGACTTATCGAAGCGGCGTCCGACCTCGGCTGTAACGGCTTCGGCGTACTTAGAAAGGTCATTCTTCCGCTCAGTAAGTCGGGAGTCATTTCGGGGCTTACTATGGTGCTCGTGCCCTCTATCAGTACCTTCTATATTTCTCAGAAGCTGGGCGGAGTCGACACACTGATGATCGGCGACGTTATCGAGCAGCAGTACACCGCCTCCAACTACAATATGACAGCATCGCTTTCCCTTATACTTATGCTCATTCTTCTTATCGGTCTGGCGATCGTCAATCACTATTCCGACGATGAAAGCGGAGGAGGTATGGTGCTGTGAAAAGATTTTCAAAGATATATACCGCTCTTATACTCATTTTTCTCTTCGCTCCCATTGCGGTGCTTATATTCTTCTCCTTTAACTCGGGATCAAGCACTTCGAGCTTCAGCGGTTTTTCATTCAGGTGGTACGTTGAGCTCTTCAGAAACGGAGAGATCCTGAATGCCCTAAAAAATTCCCTCATCCTTGCAGTAGCCTCATCGGCTATCGCCACGGTGATCGGAACGTCAGCGGCATTCGGTATTCATCATATGAAGAATAAGCACGTACGCAGCGGAGTTATGACGGCTACCAACATTCCTATGATGAATCCCGAGATAATCACGGGAATCTCGCTTATGTTCCTTTTCGTTTTCGTGGGAGGACTTCTCGGTCTCTCAACAAAGCTGAATTTCGTAACGATGCTCATAGCTCACGTTACATTCAACCTTCCCTACGTTATACTGAACGTCTTGCCCAAATTCAAGCAGATGGACAAGTCCCTCCCCGAGGCGGCACTTGATCTTGGCTGTACCCCCATTCAGTCCTTCTTTAAGGTACAGCTCCCCGCTATTATGCCGGGTGTTTTCACGGGTATGATAATGGCATTTACTATGTCGCTTGACGATTTTGTAATAAGCTATTTCACCTCGGGAGTTGATTTCCAGACACTGCCCGTGCTTATCTACAGTATGACAAAGAAGAGCGTTAAGCCCACGATCTACGCACTGTCGTCGATAATCTTTGTTATAATTCTCGTCCTGCTTCTTCTTTCAAACAGAGAAAAGACCTCTGCCGAAAGACTTGAAGCTAAAAAGAAACGTCAGGAGAAAAAGCTCAGAGAGGCTATACTCAGAGCCCAGAAGAGCCGCCGTCAGCTTGAAAACAAGATCGACGAGTCCTATGAGTCAAGCGGAGGAAACCGCTGGCGTCCTGTTCACAAGATCATTGCGGGAGTCGCTGCCCTCGCCCTTATCGTTACTCTGTGTGTCACCGTCGGTATCTATTCAAGGAATACCGTAACACTTAACGTCTACAATTGGGGCGAATATATGTCACTCGGTGAAGAGGGTGCGCTAAACGTCAATAAGGCGTTTGAGGATTATTGCCGTAAGGAGCTTGGAATGCGAGTCAAGGTCAATTACGTGACCTACACCTCAAACGAGGATCTTTACGCAAAGCTTTCCTCCGATGCCGTTAGCTACGATGTCATTATTCCCTCGGATTATATGATAGCGAGACTTGCCTCGGAGGGTCTGCTTGCCGAGCTTGACTTCAACAATATCCCAAATTACGAGACCTGCATCTCGGAGGACTTCAGAGATCTTTATTACGATCCCGAGAATAAATATTCTGTTCCCTATACCTACGGTATGGTTGGCGTCATCTACAATGCAAACGTTGTAAGTGAGGAGGATATCGGAGATTGGGATCTTATGTGGAACGAGAAATATTCGGGAAGCATTCTGCAGTTCAACAACGCAAGAGACGCATTCGGAACGGCATTTTACAAGCTTGGACTTGACGTAAACACAAAGAACTCCGCCGACTGGGAAAAGGGTCTTGAGGAGCTCCGACGTCAGAAGCCACTGCTCAACAAGTTCGTTATGGACGAGATCTTCAATATGATGGAGTCGGGCGAGGCTGCTATCGGTGCTTATTACGCGGGTGACTATCTCACTATGGTTGATAACCAAAGTGAAAACGTTGATCTTCAGTTCTACTATCCCTCAAATACCAACCTCTTCGTCGACGCAATGTGTGTTCCCGCAGCCTCTCAGAACAAGGAGCTCGCCGAGGCATATATCAACTTTATGCTCAGCGAAGAGCCCGCTATTGCCAATGCCGAATACGTTTGCTACGCATCGCCTCATTCGGTAGTTTACAACAGCGAGCAATATAAAGAGGATATGGGTGAGGATGCAATGAGGATACTCTACCCCGAGGACTTTGATTTTCACGAGGCTTATGACTCAAACTGCTTCAAGGATCTTGACGCCGATACAAAAAAGCTGCTTAATTCCTTGTGGGAGGATCTAAAAATCAATTAACTGCTTGATCGTATGATCTAAACTGTGGAGCTGTCACAAATTCACATTTGAGACAGCTCCATTTTATGAATAAAGGATAATATATGAAATCTAACAGATCATCACTGCTGAAAATGACCGCCGCAATGGCGATATTCGGCACTATAGGTATTTTCAGAAGCTATATCCCCTGCTCCTCTACGCTTATTGCCTTTGTAAGGGGAACTGTCGGTATGCTTTTTCTTATTTTGGTTATGGCGCTGACAAGGAAAAAAATATCCTTTTCAGCGATAAAAAAACCTCTTTTGCTTCTTTGTATATCAGGAGCGCTTATAGGTATAAACTGGATATTTCTTTTTGAGGCATACCGATACACCACCGTTGCCACAGCCACGCTCTGTTACTATATGGCGCCGATCCTCGTGATACTTGTATCTCCATTCGTGCTGCGCGAAAGGCTCACTTTCCGCAAAATAATCTGCACGATATCGGCAATAGCGGGTATGGTATTTATCTCGGGAGTTTTCAGCGACGGAAACGTGAACCCCTACGGTATCGCCTTCGGTCTCGGGGCTGCGGCACTCTACGGAACGGTGATAATACTCAATAAATTCATAGACGGAGTATCAGATTATGAAAAGACGGTAATTCAGCTCGGTATGGCTGCAATAGCAGTTCTTCCCTATCTCTTAGCCACAGAGGACCTGTCGTCGCTCGATATTACACCTAAGGTGGTCGTTCTGCTCCTGATTGTCGGCATTATTCACACGGGAGTTGCATACACACTCTATTTCGGCAGCCTCTCAGGACTCAAGGCGCAGACCGCCGCGATATTCAGCTATATCGATCCCGTTATCGCGCTTCTGCTCTCCGCTGTTATTTTAAAGGAAGAATTCACGCCGCTTAAGCTTTTGGGAAGCATACTTATTCTCGTCGCGGCGCTTGTTTGCGAGCTCCCCGAGGGATTTCTGAAAAAATTTTTGCCTAAAGAAGAAAAAAATAATAAAAACACTTGACAAGAAGAAAAAGTTGTGATATACTTGTAAAGCATTTTGCTTTACAGTTAAAAAGGCGGTTTTCGGAATGTTTGAAAAAAATCTTCAAATTGGTTTTTTACTTGACTTTTACGGTGATATCCTCTCAGAGCGCAAGCGCACTGTAATGGATATGTACTACAATGAGGATCTTTCACTGGCTGAGATCGCCGCCGAGATCGGAATATCCCGTCAGGGAGTCCGCGATCTTATAAAGAAATCCGAGGAGGAGCTGAAATTTTACGAAGAAAAGCTGGGTCTTGCGGAAAAGCTTCGCAAAACCGAGACACACGCAAAATCCCTTTTATCTCTCGCAGATAAGCTTTCTCTGCCCGAGGAATTCACAACCGAGCTCAAGGAGCTCACCGAGATAATATCGGAATAAAAGCAAATTACGAAAGGAAGGTATTCAAAATGTTTCAAAGCCTCAGCGAAAAGCTGGAAAATGCCTTCAAAAAATTCAAGAACAAGGGTAAGCTCACCGAAGCCGACGTAAAGGCGGGTATGCGTGAGATAAAGCTGGCGCTTCTCGAAGCAGACGTTAACTTTAAGGTCGTTCGCGACTTTATCAAGATCGTCTCGGAAAGAGCTGTCGGCACGGAAGTGCTCGAGTCATTGCTCCCCGCTCAGCAGATCGTTAAGATAGTTAACGAGGAGCTGACAAATCTTATGGGCGGAACTCAATCCAAGCTCCAGATCGCCTCAAAGCCCCCCACAGTGGTTATGATGGTAGGTCTTCAGGGCGCGGGTAAGACCACTCACGCGGGAAAGATCGCGGGACTTTATAAAAAGCAGGGTAAAAAACCATTGCTCGTTGCCTGCGACATCTACCGTCCCGCGGCTATAAAGCAGCTTCAGATCGTGGGTGAAAAGCTTGATATACCGGTCTTTACAATGGGCGACCAGGTCTCTCCCGTGAAGATCGCCGAGGAAGGTGTTAAATACGCTATATCGAAGGGTTACGATATGGTATTCGTTGATACTGCGGGACGTCTGCATATCGACGAGGAGCTTATGAACGAGCTCCGCAACATTAAAGCAAAGGTAGAACCCACCGAAATTCTCCTTACTGTCGACGCAATGATAGGTCAGGACGCGGTCAACGTCGCCGAGACCTTCAACGAGCTGCTCGACATCACGGGAGTTGTTCTTACAAAGCTTGACGGTGACACTCGTGGCGGTGCGGCGCTTTCGGTCAGACACGTTACGGGCAAGCCTATAAAATTTGTCGGAACGGGAGAAAAGCTTGACACCATCGAGCCCTTCTACCCCGACAGAATGGCGTCGAGAATACTCGGTATGGGAGACGTGCTCTCGCTTATCGAAAAAGCCGAGCAGGCATACGACGAAAAGAAGGCGGCGGAGCTTGAAAAGAAGCTTCGCGAATCCACCTTCACACTTGACGATTACCTTGAGCAGTTCGCGCAGATCAAGAATATGGGAAGCCTCGACCAGCTTATGGGTATGATGCCCGGAGTCAAGCCCGGAGCACTCAAGGACGCTAAGATCGACGAGAAGGCGATCGCGAGAACAGAAGCGATCATAAAGTCGATGACAAAGAAGGAACGTGAAAAGCCCGATATCCTCAACGCGTCAAGGAAGAAAAGGATAGCCGCGGGAAGCGGCACGACGGTTGAAGAGGTCAATAAGCTTATCCGTCAATTTGAGCAGACTACCAAGCTTATGAAGCAGTTCTCAAATCCCAAGGGACTTGCTAAATTCGGTAGAAACAAAATGAAAATCCCATTCTGATAAGGATTTTAGATATTAAAAAAATTATTTTTCATATTTTGGAGGAATTTAAAAATGTCAGTTAAAATGAGACTCACAAGAACAGGCGCAAAGAAAGCTCCCACATACCGTGTTGTTATCGCGGACAGCCGCTCACCCAGAGACGGTCGTTTCATCGAGGAGATCGGTCACTACAATCCCCGCACAGAGCCCGTTACCATCGTTATCAACGAGGAGAGAGCTAAGGTTTGGCTCAAGAACGGTGCACAGCCCACAGAAACCGTAAAATCCTTGCTCAAGAAATCCGGCATAGTTGACTAATTTTTCGGGAGATTTGAAATGACGGATCTTAAAGAAACTTTATACGGCATTGCCCGTGCTATTGTAGACAATCCCGATGAAGTTTCCGTTATCGAAAATGAAGACGGAAAAGATGTCAAGCTCATTCTCAGCGTTGCGGAAAGCGATATGGGAATGGTTATTGGCAAGGGCGGAAAGATCGCTAAGGCAATACGCACAGTTATGAAAGCTGCTGCCGCTACCGATGGCAGACGCGTAAACGTAGAGATCAGAGAATAATCAAAGATCAGAACAATCTGATTGATACAGAAAAGGAAGCCGCACGGGTCTTACTCCCAAGGCTTCCTTTTTGCTTATTTTATCCTAATAACGGAGATAATATGAAAGATAAACAAGAGATCATATCTTCCCTGCTTTGCACCGTCTCACTGACCGAGAACGCCATTCGACACTATCTGCAGGGCTTTGATATTTTATCAGCATATTCCTTCGGTATGAGCGCCGAAGAATTCAAAAAAAGAAAATATGACTACAGAGATCTGACCTCAATGATACTGAAGGCAATAGATTCTTCGGGAGAGGACATCTCTTCTCTCTCGGTGCTTATAAGACTTGCCGACAATGATATGAACGTTGAGGAGACCGTTCATCTCAGTCGGCTTATGGACTCGCTTATGAATTGGAGAAGTACGCTTTTCTCAGCGATGGAGGTCTGCGACAAAGCTTTTAAGGAAAAAGAACTCTTAAAGCTTTCGACTCTTCAGTCGGAAGCAAGACGTGCACTTGCGGCAACAGAATTTATGAAAGGAAGATTAGAGAATGAAACGCTACATAATCGCACTTGATGCGGGAACAACAAGCTCAAGATGTATAGTATTTGACCGTACGCTCAGGATAGTATCGGTGGCACAAAAGGAATTTCCTCAGATTTTCCCCAAGGACGGTTGGGTCGAGCACGATCCCGACGACATATATTTCACTCAGCTTGAGGTGGCAAAGGCTGCGCTCGAAAAGGCAAGGATATCCCCATCCGAGGTCGAGGCTATAGGAATCACAAACCAAAGAGAAACCGTGATCGTATGGGATAAAAACACGGGAAAGCCGATATATAACGCCATCGTCTGGCAGTGCCGAAGGACCGCAGAAGCCTGCGAAAAGCTCCGCAACGACGGCTGTGAGGAGCTTATCCGCAAAAAAACAGGGCTTGTTATAGACTCCTATTTTTCGGCAACAAAGATCAAATGGATACTCGATAACGTTCAAGGTGCGAGAGAGAAAGCCGAGCGAGGTGAGCTCCTCTTCGGTACGGTCGACTGTTGGCTGATCTACAATCTTACAGGCGGCGCTTCACACGTCACTGACGTTTCCAACGCATCAAGAACTATGCTTTTCAACATAAACACTATGAGCTGGGACGAAGAGCTTCTCGCGCTTTTCGGTATTCCGAGCTCTATGCTTCCGACTGTCCTTCCCTCCTGCGGACTTTTCGGACATACAGATCCTTCACTTTTTGGTGTACCGATAGCAATATCGGGGGTTGCGGGTGACCAGCAGTCGGCGCTTTTCGGTCAATGCTGTTTCTCAAAGGGTGACGTAAAGAACACCTACGGTACAGGCGGATTTATGCTTATGAATACGGGTGACACACCTATATTCTCGGATAACGGTCTGCTTACCACCGTCGGCTGGACCATAAACGGAAAGACATCCTACGTTCTCGAGGGATCTGTATTTATCTGCGGAGCGGCTATTCAGTGGCTGAGAGACGGTATAGGCATAATTGACAAGGCATATGAATCCGAGGCTTGTGCCCTTTCTGTTGAAAGCACGGGAGGCGTCTATTTCGTTCCCGCCTTCGTCGGACTCGGCGCGCCTTATTGGGATCCTTACGCAAGAGGCGCTATCCTTGGAATAACAAGAGGAACGACAAGGGCGCATATTGTGAGAGCGGCTGTTGAGGCAATGGCTTTCCAGACCTATGACGTTATAAAGCTTATGGAGGATGAGCTCGGCTGCCGTATAAACGACCTGCGTGTCGATGGTGGCGCTTGCGCAAACAATTTCCTGCTCTCCTTCCAGGCGGATATACTTGACAAAAAAATCATACGTCCCGAATGTATAGAGACCACAGCTCTCGGCGCGGCAGCCCTCGCGGGACTTGCCGTCGGATATTTTTCCTCTACAGAGGATATAAAGAAAAATATTGCCGTTAGCAGAATATTTGAGCCAAATATCGATGACGTATCGAGAAGCTCCAAGATAGACCTCTGGCACAAGGCGGTATCACGCGCACTCTCATTCGCCGAATGAAAAATAACTTGTTTTTTCGTGTAATTTGTGATACAATAATATAAAAGCAGAACAGACTTCTTCACGGAGGAATTAACTATGGATTTTGAAATTCTTACCCGTTTGCTTGAGGAGCACAAATTTGTTGAATTTATAAACGAATTAGACTCAGCAAACCCCATAGACGCCGCCGAATATCTCTCCTATGTTAAACCCGAATACCTTCCGAAGGTATTCAGACTTTTGAAGAAAGACACCGCCGCCGAGATCTTCCCAGAGCTTGATACCGAGCTTCAGGAGGCTATCATATCTCATATCACAGATACAGAAATAACCAACCTTGTGGACGAGCTATTCATCGACGACACTGTTGACTTACTTGAGGAGCTCCCCGCAGGTGTAGTTAACCGCATATTGCGAGCTACAGATCCCGAAAGGCGCAACGAGATCAATAAGTTTCTAAGTTATCCGCCTCATTCGGCAGGAAGCGTTATGACCTCGGAATTTCTGAGTGTCTACTCGCATATGACGGTAAGCGAGGCAATAGAAAAAATAAGAAAAACAGGCGACGAGCTCGAAACTGTCTACGTTATTTACGTCACCGACGAGCGCCGCATACTGCAAGGATATCTTGAGCTGAAGCATCTTCTGTTTTCAAGTCCCGAACGACTTATACGCGACATAATGGACGATGCTATAATAAGCGCGACAACACTTGACGACAGAGAGGACGCCGCCGCGCTGATATCAAAATACGACCTTCTTGCTCTACCTATAGTCGATAAGGAAAAAAGACTTGTGGGTATTCTTACAATCGACGACGCTATTGACGTAATAGAAGAGGAAACGACCGCTGACATCGAAATTATGGCGGCTATCTCACCTACCGAGAAGCCATATCTCAAGACAGGCGTTTTCTCCACCTTCAGAAAAAGAATCCCCTGGCTCTTGCTTCTCCTTATATCGGCGACCTTCACGGGAAGCATAATCTCCCACTATGAAGCCGCCCTTGGGGAAATGGTCATACTGACCGCATTCATACCTATGCTTATGGATTCCGCGGGAAATGCGGGAGGACAGTCCTCGGTAACGGTGATACGCGGTCTCTCTCTTGGCGAGATAAAGCTGAGAAATATCTTTTCGGTACTGTGGAAGGAATTTCGTGTATCCCTTCTCTGCGGTATAGTTCTTTCGGGAACGGTTTTCGCAAAAGCAATGCTTATTGACCGTGCCTCGGTATACGTCGCTCTCGTGGTCTCGCTCACACTCCTGTCAACGGTTATTATGGCAAAGCTGATCGGCTGCACTATGCCTATACTCGCAAAAAGGCTCGGATTTGATCCCGCCGTTATGGCAAGCCCCTTTATCACAACTATAGTTGATGCCCTTTCTCTTCTCGTATATTTTGCAATTGCGTCGAGAATATTGGGAATTTAAAGCACAAAATGAGCTGTCTCAAATTCAGATTTGAAACAGCTCATTTTTTATTATTTTTCGGATCATATTTCGGTAATAGTATCGTCATACGCTCTGAATTCACTGTGAAGCTTCATAGGCTCTGCGTCATCGGCAGGGTATCCGATAGGAAGCATCGCGGTTATTTTTATATTTTCGGGAAGCTCCAGCGCAAGTCTTATATCCTCAGAGTTAAAGTAACCTACCCAGCACGAGCCTATTCCCTGATCAAACGCCGCAAGCATCATATGTGTGCAGACAATAGCCGCGTCGGTCTCTCCTGAGGAGTACGGCGGCATAAGCTTGTTTTTCCAATCACGCTCCTTATCGTATCCCACAACAAGTATGACAGGTGCGTCAAATGTATATCTGCAGACCTTGGCAATTGCTTTTTTATACTCGGGATTTTTCACAACGTATATTTTCTGCGGCTGGTAATTACACGCTGTGGGGGCTACCCTACCCGCCTCAAGTATCGCCGAAAGCTTTTCTGCAGCAATATCATCACCTTTGAATTTGCGAACCGAATAACGCGCTCTCACAAGTTCTTCAAATTTCATATTTTTCTCCTTAGATCATCGCAAGTATCTCAGCCGCGTTGGTATCGGGCTTGACCTTTGGCATAATTCTCTCTATCTTTCCTTCTTCGTCGATTATAAAGGTAGTGCGCACAACGCCCATAGTTGTCTTTCCGTAAAGCTTCTTTTCCTGCCAGACGCCGTAAGCCTCTATGGCGCGAAGCTCGGGATCTGAAAGTATAATGAACGGAAGACCGTGCTTTTCGGCAAATTTTGCGTGTGAGGCAACACTGTCTCGGCTTATTCCGATAACCTCGACTCCTTTTTCAAGAAATTCACGGTACGCCCCCGCAAAGGCACACGCCTGTCTTGTACACCCGGGTGTATTATCCTTTGGATAAAAATAAAGTACGACCTTTTTTCCAAGGAAATCCGACAACGAGACCTCCTTGCCGTCCTTATCACACAATGTAAATTCAGGCGCTTTGACTCCAATTTCAAGCATATCATATCCCCCCTTAATCATTTACATCATTATAACACATTTTTTCTCTTTTTTCAATATTCTTTTTTATATTGAAAAATATCACGGAATGTGGTAAAATATATTGTATTCATAAGAAAGGAGACGGTGTATGAAAAAAAAGCTGACTATCGGCATTCTCGCCCACGTTGACGCGGGAAAAACTACCCTTTCGGAAGCACTGCTCTTCCTTTCGGGTAAAATACGGAAGCTTGGTCGGGTAGATCACAAAAACACCTATCTTGATACCCATTACGTCGAGCGTGAACGAGGCATTACTATATTTTCAAAACAGGCGCGTTTTTCAAGTGAGAGCTGTGATTTTATTCTTCTCGATACCCCCGGACACGTTGACTTTTCCGCCGAGACCGAACGCACTCTTTCACTGCTTGATTACGCAATTCTCGTTATAAGCGCTCCCGACGGACTCCAGAATCACACGCGCACTCTTTGGCAGCTCCTTGAGTTTTACGGCATCCCCACCTTTATTTTTGTCAATAAAACCGACATTTCAATAAAGCTGAAGGACGAGATCGAATACGAGCTTACAAGCGCTCTTTCAAAATGTTGCGTAGCTTTTCACGAAAAGCAGACACTCTCGGAGAGAGATGAGAAATTAGCCCTTGTGAACGAGGATCTTCTCGATGCCTTCCTTGACGGAGAGACGATCGATGACGGAGATATTGCCACGCTGATCAGCGAGCGCCGTCTCTTCCCTTGCCTTTTCGGCTCTGCGCTTCGAATGGAAGGAGTCGAATTTCTCCTTAACACCATCGACAAATATACCCTCGCGCCCGTTTACAGCTCACCTCAATTCGGCGCAAAGGTCTATAAAATAAACCGATCGGGAGGGATGCGGCTAACATATATGAAGGTCACGGGAGGATCTCTCAGCTCACGTGACGAAATTTCCTATATCTCAGTTGACGGAAAAAGGATCACCGAAAAGGTGAATTCGATACGTCTTTATTCGGGTGATAAATTTGATCAGGTCGACTCTGTCTCGGCGGGAGAGATATGCGCCGTCGTAGGTCTATCCGCCACCTATGTCGGTCAGGGCCTCGGAATGGAATGTGACACCTGCAAACCAATACTTGAGCCCGTGCTCTCCTTCAGAATAGAGCTTCCGTCGGGCTGTGATCCCGTTCTCTATCTTCCAAAGCTCAAGGAGCTTGAGGAGGAAGAGCCCTCTCTGCATCTTTCCTGGAATGAGGAGCTGAGGCAGATAGAAGCCCACCTTATGGGCGATATTCAGATCGATCTTCTTAAGCGAATGATATCCGACCGTTTTTCCATAGACTGCGAATTTGGCACGGGAAGGATACTATACAAGGAAAAGATCGCTAAAAGGACTGTTGGCGTCGGTCATTTCGAGCCTCTTCGCCACTATGCCGAGGTCCAATTTCTCATTGAGCCCCAGCCTAAGGGCACAGGTCTTATTTATGACACTAATCTTCCCGAAAATATACTCGAGATAAATTGGCAGAGGCTTATCCTCTCGCATCTTTACGAGAAGACCCACCGCGGCACACTTACGGGAGCTCCGCTGACAGACACAAAGATAACTCTTGTGGCAGCTAAGGCTCACCTTAAGCACACCGAGGGCGGAGATTTCCGTGAGGCAACATACAGGGCGGTACGCCACGGACTTATGAAGGCGGGCTGTGTGCTCCTTGAGCCATATTATAAGCTTCGGCTTGAAACGCCCAACAGCTTTGTGGGCAGAGCAATGGCAGACCTTCAGTCTATGAGCTGTGAGTTTGAGATAGAATCTTCCGACGAAGCTGTCTCGGTGATATCTGGAAAAGGACCTGTAGCTGAGCTTCACGGCTATACGAGGGAGCTTATCTCATACACTCGCGGTGAGGGAAGATTATCTCTCGTCTTTGACGGATATCTTCCCTGTCACAATACCGAGGATGTGGTAGCAAAGGCAAATTACGATCCCGAGGCTGACCTTGAAAACACGCCTCATTCGGTGTTTTGTGAGCACGGCGCGGGGTTTGTTGTTCCCTGGCAGGAGGTAGACAGCCACAAGCATCTTGATGCGGGTATATCACTATCATCCTCCGAAATAACAATTATTCCAAGGGCATCGGGACTCGCAAAAAAATACGATCTGAGCGACGATGAGCTTGAGGCGATAATGCTCAGAGAATTCGGTCCGATACGAAGAAAAAAATATACCGAACCTAAGAAGATATCGGCAGATCAAGACTTAAGGAAGCAAAAAAAGCGAGAGCTTTCACCGCAGAAGGGCCTTGTTATCGTTGACGGCTATAACGTGATCCACTCCTGGGACGCTTTAAAGGAGCTTGCCGAGTTCAGTCTCGAAAAGGCGCGCGAGGCGCTTATGGACATACTAAGCAATTACGTAGCCTACACAAAGACCGAGCTGACGCTAGTATTTGACGCATACCTCGTTAAGGACGGTATGGGCTCGGACTTTATCCACGACGGCTACAGAGTCGTATATACCCGTGAGGACGAAACGGCTGACACCTTCATTGAAAAAATGATGCACGAGCTTGGACCTAACTATAATATCCGTATGGTAACGGGAGACCGACTTCTCCAGTTTTCCGCCGTCCGCTCGGGTATTCTCAGAATGACCGCTAAGGAATTTGAGGACGAGGTAACTGCCGTCGGAAACGCGATAACAGATTTTGTAAAAAAACTATCTGAAACACAGAAATAACAAAGGGCTGCGTCGCAGCCCTTTGTTATTTTAAAATTCTATTTTGTCAGGATGAAGTCCCGATCCGCCGAAGTTCGGAAGTCGGTCTATTATCGCCATATCCTCATCGGTTATCTCAAAATCAAAGACCTTGGAATTTTCAATTATTCTCGACGGTGTGACAGATTTCGGGAGAGGGAGAGTTCCCTTCTGCAAGCACCAACGAATACAGATCTGAGCGACAGATCTGTCATATTTTTTTCCAAGCTCTATAAGAGTCTCGTTTGTAAGCATCCTACCGGTACCGAGAGGGCTCCACGCCTCAACGAGTATCCCGTTTTTCCTGCAATATTCCACAGTTTCACTCTGCATATATCCGGGGTGGAATTCTATCTGATCCACCATAGGAGCTATCTCTGTTTCCATAAGGGGCTCAAGGTGATGAGGGAGGAAATTGGAAACACCTATCGCTCTGATCCTACCCGACTTATAAAGCTCGGTCATTGCCTTCCACGTACCGAGGTTAAGCTCCTTCCAATCATCAAACCTTTCGGGACTTGCGGGCCAGTGGATAAGATAAAGATCAAGATACCCAAGCTGAAGCTTTGACATCGTTCGCTCAAAGCCCTCCATTGCGAGATCGTAGCCTCGGCACTTATTCCACACCTTACTGGTAACGAAGATCTCCCCTCGGTCTATTCCCGACTCGCGTATCGCCTCACCGACACCGCTCTCGTTTCTGTATATAGCCGCAGTGTCGATATGTCTGTAGCCCGCCTCAAGTGCTGCTTTTACCGAGGAGATCGCCGTTTCACCGTCGGGGGTCTGCCAAGTGCCAAAGCCCACACAGGGGATCTCGACTCCATTTGAAAGCTTATATACGTCTGTAATTTTTTTCATTTTCTTTCTCCTTTCACATAAGGTTATCCCTAAAACAATTATACCACATATACTCCCTTGACACAACGTTTTTTTTATTATTTTTTGATAAAAATAATGATTTTCTTAATATAAAAAAGGACTATTTTGTTGACAAATCGGGTTCATTATGATATAATAATTCTATTATACTATTTTGTGTTATTACGGAGAATACAAATGGCGCTTGACTACATCATTCTCGCAATTTACGCCTTAGCGATGATCGCAGTCGCGATCTATACAAAAAACCGATCGAGCTCGGTGAACGACTTCCTTCTCGCAGGAAAAAAGGGACTTAATGGCTGGATGACTGCTTTTGCTTACGGCACGACATATTTCTCAGCCGTTATTTTTATCGGTTACGCAGGTCAGTTTGGCCGCTCCTTCGGACTCGCTTCGGTCTGGATCGGTATTGGAAATGCCGTTATCGGTACGCTTATTGCCTGGCTCGTCCTTGCAAAAAGAACGAAAAATATGACCCGAAGACTTGGCGCGAAAACTATGCCCGAGTTTTTCGAGAAGCGCTACGGAGACAAAAAGCTTAAGCTCCTTTCGGCAGTTATTATCTTCATATTCCTTATTCCCTACTCCGCTTCGGTATATAACGGTCTCAGCAGCCTTTTCGAGATAGTATTCGGAATTGAGGGTTGGATAATTATGATCGCCCTTGCCGCACTCACTGCTGTCTATCTTTTCTTCGGCGGTTATTTTGCCACGGCGCTTTCGGATTTCATTCAGGGCATCATTATGATAGTCGGTGTCGTTAGTATGATATTATGCTTTATGAATTCAGAACAGGTAGGCTGGGATATATCAAAACTTGTGACCGACAATAATCTCACTTGGTTTACCTTTGATGCCGACAGCAAAGGGCTTTACGGAAGCACTGTATCCCTTCTCTCGCTTATATTCCTCACATCCTTTGGCGTTTGGGCGCTTCCCCAAACGGTACATAAATACTACGCGATCCGTGACAAAAAGGCTATTATGCAGGGCATTGTGGTAAGCACCGCGTTCGCCTTACTGATCGGCTTTATCGCTTATTTCACGGGTGCGCTCAGCGCATTCTTCCCCGAGGTAGCAAACGTCCCTCACGCACAGGTCATACCGATAATGCTGAGCATAGTTATCCCAACGGGACTTACGGGTATTATTGCGGTCCTTATTCTCTCGGCAAGTATGTCTACCCTTGCCTCGGTCTCACTCGTAAGTGCTTCGGTCATCTCGGTCGATATTTACAAGGGCGCTGTAAACAGAGGCGCTACCGACAAAAAAGTGACGATCGTTATGAGATCGTTCTGTCTGCTTTTCGTAGCGACATCGGTCATTATTGCTATTCTTAACGAAAAATTCGGTATTGCCGCTATTGCCTATATGATGGGAATAAGCTGGGGAACGCTTGCGGGCTGCTTTATTGGTCCTTTCGTTCTCGGCGTACTTTGGAAAAAGGTCACAAGATCGGCGGTCTGGTGCTCCGCTATTGGTTCGCTTATACTCACGGCTGTGCTTATCGTGGTTTTCGGATACGACAAAAACGATTGGAACTGCTCATTTGCTACAGCGCTTAAGGACGGAGTCGCAACATCTCCCCTTATAGGTGTCATTTGTATGGCATTTTCCATCGTCATTACCGTCGTTGTGAGCCTTATAACAAAAAAGCTCGATAACCAAACGGTCTACAACGCATTTGACAAGCCCCTTGAAGGCGAAATAAAATAAATTAAAAATAATTAAAGGTGTTACAATGATTTGGTCAAAAGAAGAAACTTTACCCAGAGAGGAAATTGAAAGACTGCAGCTTGAAAGGCTGCAGGAAACGGTATCGAGAGTTTACGAAAAGGTAGCTCCCTACCGCAAAAAGATGGATGACGCGGGAGTAAAGCCCGAGGATATAAAGAACCTCGCCGATCTTTCAAAGCTCCCCTTCGTTACAAAGCAGGATATGAGAGACAACTACCCCTTCGGTCTTTTCGCAGTTGACAAGGACGATCTTGTCAGAATCCACGCATCCAGCGGAACAACGGGAAAGCCTACTGTTGTCGGATACACCAAGGGAGATCTTGATACCTGGACAGAATGTGTTTCGAGAATCGCTTGTATGGGCGGAGCTTCCTCAAAGGACATTGCTCAGATCTGCTTCGGATACGGTATGTTTACAGGCGCGCTCGGACTCCATTACGGTCTCGAGAATATCGGTGCGGCGATCGTTCCCTCATCTACGGGAAATTCGCAGAAGCAGATAATGTATATGCAGGATTTTGAGACCTCGCTGCTCGTGGCAACTCCCTCTTACGCCTTAAGACTTGCCGAGGTGGCACGGGAGATGGGAGTTGATCCCATAAAGGATCTTAAAATCAAGACAGCTCTTGTGGGAAGTGAGCTTCTTACAGACGCTATGAGAGAGGAAATGCACAAATATTGGGGCGAGGATCTCCAGATCACCTCCAACTACGGTATGAGTGAGCTTATGGGCCCCGGTGTTTCGGGAGAATGCACTGAGCTTTGCGGAATGCATATCAACGAGGACTACTTTATTCCCGAGATCATCGATCCAAAAACAGGAGAGGTGCTCCCCGCGGGTGAGCAGGGAGAGCTTGTTATCACCTGCATCAAGAAGGAGGGACTCCCCCTCATTCGTTACCGTACAAAAGATATAACACGTCTCTTCTATGAAAAGTGCAAGTGCGGAAGAACCTTCTGCCGTATGGAAAACCTTTCGGGAAGAAGCGACGATATGCTCAAGATACGCGGCGTAAACGTATTCCCAAGCCAGATAGAAGAGGTCATACTCAGCTTCGAGGAGCTTGGTCCTCACTATGAGATCGTCCTTGAAAGAGACGGATATCTCGATAAGCTCACTGTAAAGGTCGAGCTTGCTCACAGCACAGACTCCTTCTCTGTTCTCGAAAAAATATCAAACAACGTAAGAAACAAGCTTAAAGTCGTGCTTGGACTTGACGCCAAGGTAATGCTTGTATCTCCTAATACCCTTCAGCGATTTGAGGGCAAGGCAAAAAGAGTAAAAGATTTGAGAGGTATATAAATATGGCAAACAAAACTATTATGCTCGGCAATGAGGCAATTGCCAGAGGAGCTTACGAGGCCGGAGTAAAGCTCTCCAGCGCTTACCCCGGAACGCCAAGCACAGAGATCAGCGAGTATCTCGCAAAATACGACGAGGTCTACACCGAATGGGCGCCCAATGAGAAGGTTGCCGCTGAGGTGGCGATCGGCGCGTCTATCTCGGGTGTCAGAAGCCTTGCGTGTATGAAGCACGTCGGTCTTAACGTTGCGGCAGACCCCCTGTACACATTTTCTTATACGGGTGTAAACGGCGGTTCTCTCTTCGTTGTGGCAGACGATCCCGGTCTTGCAAGCTCGCAAAATGAGCAGGACACAAGAATGATCGCAAGAGCGGCTCACGTTCCCGTTCTCGAGCCTTCCGACAGTCAGGAGGCAAAGGATTTCGTTAAGTACGGATATGAGCTCAGCGAAAAATACGACACTCCCGTTATTCTTCGTACAACCACAAAGCTCGCTCACTCACAGAGCGCTGTCGAGCTCTGTGACAGAGTTGAAGTGGAGGATAAGACATATGAGCGTCAGGTCCAGAAATACGTTATGATGCCCGCATCGGCTATCGGAAGACATCTTGTGGTTGAAGACAGAGAAAACCGTATGGCACTTGACAGCGCTTCCTTCCCTGTCAACAAGCTCGAGATAAATGACAGGAAGATCGGATTCATAACCTGCGGAATTGCGTACCAGTACGTTAAGGAAGCTTGTCCCAACGCGAGTGTTCTTAAATTCGGACTTGTAAATCCCATATCTAAGAAGCTTGTTGAGGAATTTGTAAATCAGGTCGAAACCGTTTACGTTTTCGAGGAGCTTGAGCCCGTTATTGAGGAGCAGGTCAGAGCCTGGGGCTTTGAGGTCAAGGGCAAGGAGTGCTTCACACGTCAGGGTGAGTACAGCGCAAATCTCCTCAGAAGAGTAATTTACGGCAAGGATGAGGCAGTTTTTGAAAAGCAGGAAGCTCCCAACCGTCCTCCTATTCTCTGCCCGGGTTGTCCTCACAGAAGCGTATTCTCGGTCCTGAATAAGCTTAAAATACACGCATCGGGCGATATCGGCTGCTACACACTTGGAGCAGTTGCTCCCCTCGGCGTTATCGACACCACCATTTGTATGGGCGCAAGTATTTCCGCTCTTCACGGAATGGAAAAGGCTCGCGGTAAGGAATACGTAAAAAATTGGGTAGCTGTTATCGGCGACTCAACATTCTTACATACCGGTATAAACTCACTTATTAATATGGTTTATAATAAGGCGAGCGGAACTGTTATGATCCTTGACAACCGCACAACAGGTATGACAGGACATCAGGATCACGCGGCTACGGGAAAGACACTAAAGGGAGAGGAAACGAATGCAATCGACCTCGCTGAGCTTTGCCACGCCGTTGGCGTCAAAAATGTTATCGAGGTCAACGCATTCGACGTTGAAAAGCTTACGGCTGTCGTTAAGGAGAGCGTGAACAGCGACGAGCTCACAGTTATTATTACAAAGTCCCCCTGCGTTCTCCTCAAGGGTCAGAAGTTCCCGAACAAGTGCGTCGCCGATCCCGAAAAGTGCAAGAAGTGCGGAATGTGCCTCAAGATCGGCTGTCCCGCAATAACAAAACAGGCTGACGGAACTATAAAGATAGACGAAACTATGTGCAACGGCTGCGGTCTTTGCAAGAACTACTGCAAGTTTAACGCGATTGAAACGGTGGTGAGATAATATGACAAAGAATATTATGATCGTCGGCGTTGGTGGTCAGGGCACTCTGCTCACAAGCCGAATTATTGGTAAAACCGCCCTTGAAATGGGGCTTGACGTTAAGATCTCCGAGGTACACGGTATGGCTCAGAGAGGCGGAAGCGTTGTAACCTTTGTTCGCTTCGGTGAAAAGGTATCCGAGCCTGTGGTCGAAGAGGGGCAGGCTGATGTTATAATCGCTTTTGAGAGACTTGAAGCTATGAGATATTCTCATTTCCTCAAAAAAGACGGTGTTCTCGTTGTTAATGATTGCAGGATAGATCCGATGACGGTGGTTATAGGCGCTAAGCAGTACCCCGAAAATATAATTGAGGAGCTCAGCAAGAAGCATACCGTTTACGCCATAGACGGACAGAAGATCGCTCTGGAGCTCGGAAACAGCAAGGTGCTCAATTCGGTTGTTCTCGGTTTTTCGGCTAAGCACATTGGATTTGACAAGGAGACTTGGCTCAGTGTTGTTGAAAGCACTGTTCCGCAAAAAACCATAGAAATTAATAAAAAAGCGTTCACCGAAGGGTATGACACTATAAAGTAAGGGGGAAAATAAAAATGATCTGGAATGAAGCAAAGGAATGTATGAGTCGCGACGAGATGTCCAATCTCCAGAGCGCAAGACTCAGAAAGCTCGTGGACTACGTTTATCACAACGTAGAATTCTACCGAAAGAAAATGCAGGCAATCGACCTGATGCCGGGCGATATTAAGGGAATCGAAGATATCGTAAAGCTTCCCTTCACCACAAAAGACGACCTTAGAGATAACTACCCCTTCGGATTATTTGCAGTTCCCAATTCGGAGATCGTAAGAATTCACGCATCAAGCGGAACTACAGGAAAGGCAACCGTTGTCGGATACACAAGACGCGATCTTGATATCTGGGCTGAATGTGTTGCGAGATGTCTCACTATGGCGGGTGTCAGCAAGGACGACGTAATTCAGGTAGCCTATGGCTACGGACTTTTCACGGGCGGACTTGGAGCACACGACGGTGCTCAGAAGATAGGCGCGACGGTCGTTCCCATGAGCACAGGTAACTCAAAGAAGCTTACAACAATGATGGTCGACTTCGGCGCTACCGCTATTGCTTGTACACCTTCCTACCTCCTTCACATTTCCGAGGTTCTCGAAAACGAGGGTCTTCTTGATCAGATAAAACTGAAGGCTGCTGTCTGCGGAGCTGAGCCCTGGACCGAGAAGATGCGCCAAGAGATCGAGACAAAGCTCAATATCAAGGCATATGACATTTACGGCCTCAGTGAGGTAATGGGTCCCGGTGTCGCTTGCGACTGTGATTTCCACAAGGGACTTCACGTTTGTGAGGACCACTTCTACCCCGAGATACTTAACTCGGCAACTCTTACACGAGTTCCCGACGGAGAGACGGGTGAGCTCGCGTTCACCACGCTCACCAAGGAAGGAATTCCGCTTATACGCTACAGAACAAAAGACCTTACAAGCATTGATTATTCTACCTGTGAATGTGGAAGAACCAGCGCGCGTATCTCCAGATTCAAGGGCAGAGTTGACGATATGCTTATAATACGCGGTGTTAACGTATTCCCAAGCCAGATCGAAGCGGCGCTCATCGATGTTGAGGAGGTAACACCTCACTATATGATGATAGTTGACAGAGTTAATAATCTTGACACTCTTGAAGTTCAGCTTGAGGTTGCGCCCAAGTATTACACCGACGAGATAAGAGCTATTGAAGCTCTCACAAAGAAGATAGCTCACATCATTCAGCAGGCAATAGGTATCAACGCAAAGGTTAAGCTCGTTGAGCCTCAGACCCTCGTCAGAAGCCAGGGCAAGGCTGTTCACGTAGTTGATAACCGCAAATTATATTAATTTTACTTAACAGGAGGAATAAACAATGTTTGCAACCCAGTTAACAGTATTTATTGAAAACAGATCAGGAAGACTTTGCGAGGTTTTGAACGTACTCAGAAACAACAACGTTAATATTCTCTCTCTCAGCCTTGCGGATACTACCGAATACGGTCTCCTCAGACTGATCGTGGATAATCCCTCCCTTGGAAAGGAAAAGCTCCTTGAAAACGGATTTTCCTCCCTTCTCTCGGATGTTTCTATAATAAAGATTCCCCATAAGGTCGGTAGTCTTCAGGAGCTTCTCAGAGCTATTGACAAGGGTAATGTCAACATAGAATATATGTATGGTCTCTCTATTGAATCGGAGGAGGCTTACGTTGTACTTAAAGCATCCGACACAGCAAAGATAGACGCAATCCTTGCAGAAAATAATATTGAAACGGTTTCCTGTGAGCAGATCGCAGGTATCTGATCTGAGGTAAAAATGATAATCGATTTTCACACTCATATATTCCCCGACAAGATCGCGAAAAAAACAATAGATCTCCTTGCGAAAAAAGGTGGGATACCTCCCTTCTCTGACGGATCGGTGGACGGTCTTATGTCAGAAATGGAAAAAGGCAGCGTTGATATTTCGGTAGCGCTTCCGGTCCTTACAAATCCCTCTCAATTTGATAGTGTTAATAAGTTTGCAAAAGAGATCAACACGGCGTTTGCTGATAAAGCGAGAAGGATCATTTCCTTTGCGGGAATTCATCCGATGTGTGAAAAGATCGAAGAAAAAATGAGCTACATCCGCGAAAACGGATTTTTAGGAGTAAAGATACACCCTGACTATCAGGATACCTTCATTGACGATGAGCGCTATATCAAAATAATACGCGCAGCCAAGGAGCTCGATCTTATAGTCGTAACACACTCGGGAGTCGACGGCGCTTACAGAGACAGACCCACCCGTTGCACTCCCGAGAGAGTAAAAAGGGTCATTGACGCGGTTCAGCACCCAAAGCTTGTCCTTGCCCATTACGGAGCAAACGAGATGGAAAAAGAAACGCTCGAGCTTCTTGCGGGTGAAAATGTTTATTTTGACACTGCCTACGTTCTGAGATATATTTCTCCCGACGTATTTAAGGCTATACTGAACAAGCACGGAGCTGACAAGATCCTTTTCGCAACCGACTCTCCCTGGAGCAGTATGAAGGGTGATGTCGACATTCTGAGCTCCTACTCCCTTGACAAAAAAATCGAGGAAAAGATCCTTTGCGAAAACGCAAGGAAGCTCCTCGGAATATAACAGGTGATATTTATGGCATACAATCAGAAAATGTTCGAGCTTGGAAACAAGCGCTCAATTATAAGAGAAATATTCGAATACAGCAAAACACGAGCTAAGGAGATCGGAGCTGAAAACGTTTTTGATTTCAGCCTTGGAAATCCGAGTGTTCCTGCCCCCGAAGAGGTAAACGAGACTATAAAGAATCTTCTTGAAACCGAGAATTCGGTTCTTTTGCACGGTTATACCTCTGCTCAGGGTGACCTTGGCGTAAGACAAACCATTGCGAACAGTATAAATCAGAGATTTGGAACAAAGGTCACTCCCGACCTTATCTATATGACCTGCGGAGCTGCCGCTTCCCTTTCGATATGCCTTAAGGCTGTTATTGAGGAGGGTATGAATGACGAGTGCATCGTTTTTGCCCCCTTCTTTACAGAATACAGAGTTTTCATTGAGAACGCAGGCGGTAAAATAGTTATCAGTAAGCCTCTTGAAAAGACATTTGAGGTCGATGTGGCTGACTTTGAAAGCAGGATCAACAAAAATACAAAGGCTGTTATCCTCAATTCTCCCAACAACCCAAGCGGCGTCGTTTATTCAGAGGAGACTATCAAGTCTATCTGCGATATTCTCAGAAGAAAGTCCGAGGAGCTTGGCAGAGTTATATACCTTATTGCCGATGAGCCCTACCGCGAGCTCGTTTACTCTGACGTTACAGTTCCCTATCTTATGAATTATTACGCAAACACCCTCGTTTGCTATTCGTACTCAAAGGCGCTTTCACTCCCCGGTGAACGTATCGGTTACATAGCGGTCTGCCCCGATATGGAGGACGCGCTCAGTATATACCTCGCTGTCTGCGGTGCAGGAAGATCACTTGGCTACGTCTGTGCGCCAAGCCTTTTCCAGCAGGTCATTGCCCGCTGTGTTGACTCAAAGGTCGATATCGAGATCTACCGTGAAAACAGAGATCTGCTTTACAACAATCTTACCGCTTACGGCTATGAATGTGTCAAACCCGACGGAGCTTTTTACCTCTTCGTCAAGGCGCTTGAAAAGGATGCCTATAAATTCTACGAGGCTGCCAAGAAGCACGAGCTTCTGGTCGTTCCCTGCGATGGCTTCGGTATCGAGGGATACGTTCGTATTGCCTACTGCGTAGACAAGGAAAGGGTTCTTCGTGCCCTTCCCGCATTCGAACGTCTTGCAAAAGAATATAAATAAAATACAACTGAAAATGCGTATTGCGGCTGAAATCAGAGCTACAATACGCATTTTTATTATCTTACGGGGATCTTGATAACTGCTTTTTTTACCTTATCGCACACACCGTCAAACACTCCCGGCATATGAGCGTCCTCGGGAAGAAGAATTATAAAATCTCCCGCGGAAAGTCTGTGATCAACACCTTTTTCATTATTCGAAAAAAGCTCAATATCTTTTTCCTCGGAATACTCGCGTACGCATTCCGCACCGTGCATTTCCTCAAGAGTCTCAACAGCGATTATCTCGCTACCGCTGAGTATTATCTGCACGTCGATATATTTTTTATGTGCCTCATAGGAGGCATTTTCTCTTTTCTTAGGCTCATATTCACTCAAAAAAGCATAAACGCCGTTTCCAAGCTCATAACGCGCTACAGCTACCTCCTCGGTCTTAAGCTTGTTATAAAACTCAAGCGCTTCTTTTGACAGCTCTTTCAATTTTTCAACATTATTCAGCATAATTTATCCTTTCACGATCAGCTCTTCAAGCTCCGAAGGGCTCATTCCGTAAATATATTCTTCAAGATCGATCCCACTAAGCTTTTCGCTCAGATCGCACAGCCTTGTATTTTCAAGGATATCCTCAAGCTCGGAAATAGGTCTGCTTCCAAAAAAGTCTCCGCTTATCCTGATCTTTCGCAAGATATCCTTTGACATATCGAGAGAAATATCGACAATACCAAATGGATATTTTTTCTTTCTTTTAACACTATAGCTTGAGAGCATAGCTCTTTCGGGAAAAAGCCATTCCGAGGATGCGTTTCTCGCCCTCAGCGCTTCTATTGCTTCACAGTGCGATACTTCACAAAGCGAAGGTGAAAAATAGTCTATAACAAACCGTCTTATAAGCTCGATAAAATCCTCGATGTCATATGTCTCACGCAACAGCTCACAAATATTTATCACCCTTGAGCGAGTAGAGCGTATCCCCTTTGAAAGGATCTTCTCTTTATCGACATTCAGCACCTCGGAAAGCACCGAAAGGTCGCTGTTAAAGAGCAAAGTTCCGTGATGAAGGACTCTTCCGCCAAAGGAATACTGGGCGTTCCCCGAAAACTTTTTACCATCAGTCAAAAGGTCGTTTCGTCCCGACAGCTCTGCCTTGATACCAATACTTTCAAGCGCCAAAACGATCGGACGGGTAAAGTATTCAAAATCTATTCCTTTTTCACTCTTTTCCGAGGATATAAAGGTATAGTTCAGATTTCCACCGTCGTGGTAAACAGCACCGCCACCCGTTATTCTTCTTGCGATCTTTATTCCCTTTTCATTTAGCACATCCATATTTATCTCGGTGTAAGCATTTTGGTTTTTTCCGATAACGACAGTAGGCTCGTTTTGCCATAGCATAAACACGTCTTCGCTCTCATTTCGGAAAAGATATTCCTCTATTGCCAGGTTGAGATACGGATCTTTAGACTTCAATACAAAAAATTTCATACACATATACTAATATACATCGGGTCAAAATGACCCGATGTATATCTTTTACTTATTAATTTTTAATTATAAGCCCTTCTTTGCGCGCTCTACCTTCTCAATGTCGGTAAAGTTTGTCTTGGGAACGTATCCCGGAATGGGCATGATCTTCTCGTGGAGAGCGTCGATTATCCAATCAGCCTGCGGGAAGAAGCTCTTCTCAAGCTCGAACGCAGGTGTGATCCAGTTACGAGAACCAACAACAACTGCAGGTCCGTCAAGGTAATCAAAGCACATCTCTGTGATGTTGGAAGCCATATCTCTCATTACAGAGTTTCTCTCACAAGCGTCACCTACGAAGAGGATCTTACCTGTCTTCTTAACAGACTCGATAACCTTCTCGTAGTTGAACGGAACGATGGAGCGAACGTCGATGATCTCAGCAGAGATACCGTACTTCTCCTCGAGGATCTTTGCGGCATCAAGAGCTCTGTAAAGAACAGCACCGATCGTTACAATGGTAACGTCCTTACCCTCTCTCTTAACATCAGGCTCGCCGAAGGGGATCTCAAAGTGACCTGTGGGAACACCGTCTGCCTTGAACTCCTCACCGATACCGTAAATTCTCTGAGACTCAAAGAATACAACGGGGTCAGTTCCCTCAAGAGCGCTGGTCATAAGACCCTTAGCGTCTGTGGGAGTTGCGGGGAATACGACCTTAAGTCCGGGAATGTGTGAGCAAAGTGCTGTCCAGTCCTGAGAGTGCTGAGCACCGTACTTAGAACCAACGGAAACTCTGAGAACGATAGGCATCTTGAGGATACCTGCGGACATTGCCTGCCACTTAGCCATCTGGTTGAAGATCTCGTCGCCTGCGCAGCCGATAAAGTCAGCGTACATAAGCTCAACGATCGCACGACCGCCGCACATTGCGTAACCAACAGCCGAACCAACGATAGCAGACTCGGAAATAGGAGCGTTGAAGAATCTGTGATAAGGAACAGCCTCGGTCATCTTCTTATAAACGCCGAATGCTCCGCCCCAGTCACGGTTATCCTCACCGTATGCGATGAGGGTAGGATCTTCGTAATACTTGTCAATGATCGGCTCAAAGAGACCGTCACAGATGTTGTACATCTTCATCTTGGAAACAGGCTTGCCCTTGCTGTCTGTAGCTGTGCGAACCTTACCTGCGATCTCCTTAACTCTGGGGCACTCCTCCTTGGGCATAAGCATCTCGGGCTCACGCTCGGGATCCATGCTCTTAACCTTCTGGTTGGAGAACATAATGGATGCGATAGCATCGGGCTCTTTGTTAAGGTCCATACGAGGCGAGATCTCGTCGTTGATAGCGAGCTTCATAACCTCTGTCATACGAGCTGTGATCTGCTCGTGAAGTGCTGCAAAGTCTTCCTCTGTAGCAACTCCGCCAAGGATCAGCTTGCTCTTGAAAGCAACGATCGGGTCTGCTGCCTTCCAAGCCTCGATCTCCTCTGCTGTTCTGTATGTGGAGGAGTCGGAGGGAGAGTGACCTGATACACGGTATGTAACAACGTCAAGAAGCGCGGGGCCCTTGCCCTCAAGAAGGAGCTTCTTCTTGCGGGAAACGGCGTCGATAACAGCGAGAGGATCGTAACCGTTTACGCGCTCTGCGTGCATCTGGCTGGGATTGAAGCCTGCGCCGAGACGAGCAACCATATCGTAACCCATTGTCTCACCGCGAGTCTGACCGCCCATTCCGTAGTGGTTGTTGAATACGTTGAAGAGGATAGGCATACCGCCGTCACTGAACTTGCCGTCCATACCCCAGAGCTTTGTGATCTGGTCCATAGAAGCGAAGTTGAGAGCCTCAAGAACGGGTCCACGTCCTGTAGCACCGTCTCCGCAGTTGGAGATAACGATACCGGGCTTGTGGTTAGATCTCTTATAGAGAGCCGCGCCAAGTGCGATAGGAGCAGATGCGCCAACTATAGCGTTGTTGGGCATAAGTCCGAAAGGAATGAAGAAGGCGTGCATAGATCCGCCAAGACCGCGGTTGAAGCCTGTCTTACGAGCGAAGATCTCTGCGAGTGCGCCGTAAAGAAGGAAGTTGATAGCAAGCTCCTTAATGTTTCCGCCTGCGTTCATATGCTTCTCAACAACATTCAAAACTGTTCCGTCAAGGAACTCCTTCATAATATCGTAAAGCTCGTTATCGTCAAGCTTGTGGATAGAGGAAAGTCCCTTTGCGAGGATCTCACCGTGGCTACGGTGCGAACCGAAGGAAAAGTCGTTGATATCAAGGCAGTAAGCCTCACCTACTGCGGAAGCCTCCTGACCGATGGAAAGGTGCGCAGGACCGGGGTTATTGTACTTAACTCCGTTATACTCACTCTTGACCTTGACCTCGTTGAGCATTGTTTCAAACTCACGGATGATAGCCATATCGCGATAGATACGCATCATATCTTCCTTTGAGTAGATCTTGAGCTCCTCCTTAAGAGTTTTCTTGTACTGACATACGGGAATGTCCTCAAAATGGATGTAACCGGCGTCAAAAGCCTTGCCGGGATCAACATATTGACTCTTTGGCATTTTTATTTATCTCCTTTTTTTGATTTTCAATAAAATGTATGTTTAATTACATAAACATTGCTTCTCTGATAACCTCACAAACTGTGGGGTGCGGGAAGACGAGCTTCTGAATGTCGGAAACTCTCATCTCTGTTTCAACCATCATAGCCGCTCCGTAGATGATCTCGGAAGCGTAGCTGCCGATCATAGTAAGACCGATGATGTTGTGATGCTTATTGTCTGTAATAACCTTCACAACACCGTTACCGTGCTCGTTCTCTGCGATATAGCGTCCGCTGTACTTAAGAGTAACGGTCTCGCACTTAGCGTCGAGTCCCTTTTCCTTGACAGACTCTGCTGTTTCACCGACACAAGCAACCTCGGGGTTCGTGTAGATTACCGACGGGATAGAGTTATAATTGATCCTATCCTTCTTGCCGAGAATATTGTTTATGCAGACCTCACCCTCACGGTATGCGGTGTGAGCAAGCATCGACTTTCCGTTAACGTCGCCCGCAGCCCATACGCCGGGAACGTTAGTCTTACCGTACTCATTGGTAACGATCGCGCCTCTTTCGAGCTTAAGACCGATATTCTCACAGCCAATTCCCGCGGTTCTCGGACGGCGTCCGATAGAAACAAGGGCATAATCAGCATCGAGCTTAACTGTCTTTCCGTCCTTCTCGTAGGTAACGGCCTTATCCTTGATAGAGGTTACCTTAGCGCCGAGAATAAACTCAACTCCGCGAGCTGCGTATTCCTTCTGGAGCATCTTGGATATCTCTCTGTCAACAGGACCTGCAATATGATCCATCATCTCAACGACGAAGACCTTAGATCCTACAGAGTTAAAGTAAGATGCCATTTCAAGACCTATAACGCCGCCTCCGACGATAACGATCGTCTTGGGAAGCTCCTTAAGATCAAGCACTTCTCTGTTTGTGAGAGCAAAGCCCGACTTAAGAGAATCCGCAAGTCCGTCGATGGGAGGAAGAGCCGCAGAAGATCCCGTAGCGATAAGAAGCTGCTTGCCGACGTACTCCTTATCCTTTGCTACAACAACAAATCCCTCAGCGTTTCTTTCCTTGATGGTAGCGGTAGCGCTTACCACCTCAACGCCTGCCTTCTTAAGCTTTGCGCCAACACCCGAAACGAGCTGCTTTACGACCTTATTCTTACGCTCGACCACGAATGCGTGGTCGATATCCGCAGAGCCGAATTTAACGCCGTAATCAGCGCCGTGCTTTGCGTAGTCAAATATCTTTGCCGAATAAAGAAGTGTCTTTGTGGGGATACATCCCTCGTTGAGGCAGACACCGCCGAGAGCTCTTTCCTCAATAACGAGCGTTTTGAGTCCTGCGTGTCCTGCACGTTCAGCGGCATTGTATCCTGCGGGGCCGCCACCCAGAATTATAAGATCATACATTGCTTCTACCTCCGATTACTTTGCCATGAGCAGATCAATGTTCTCAAGTGCGAATCCGATATCCTTAAGTATTCTTGCGGCATCTGCACCGTCAAGGGCTCTGTGGTCAACTGTAAGCGAGAGTCCCATAGAAGGATAGATAACGTCCTCACCGTTTACTTCCTTGATTCTCTTTGTTACGCAGTCAACGCCGAGAATGCAGGTCTGAGGAGGATTAACGATAGGTGTGAAGGATTCAATTCCCATAGATCCGAGGTTGGACACGGTAATTGTAGCACCCTTGAGAAGGTCGGGGTTGATAGTTCCGCTCTGAGCCGCTGTGATAACTGTCTTTGCGGACTTGGAGAGCTCGTTGAGAGAAAGCTTCTCTGCGGAGAATACAGTGGGAACCATAAGTCCTCTTTCTGTATCGACCGCGATACCGATATTTACGGTGTTGAAGTATCTCATTGTGTCGCCGAGCATATGAGCGTTAGCAGCCTTGTGGTTGAGTATAACTCTGGAGACCGCAAAGAGGATCATATCGTTGATAGTGATGTTTGCGAGACCCATCTTCTCGCCGCCTGCCTTGAGTGTCTTTCTGAGCTCAAGAAGCTTTGTTGCGTCGAAGGAAGAGTTAAATGTGAGCTGTGCCATTGTGGACAGCGAGTCGACCATAGCCTTTGCGATGATCTTTCTGATGTTGGGGATCTTAACGTCCTCATATGTAGCAACGGGAGCTGCTGCGGGTACTGCCTCAGCGGGAGCCGCTGCGGGTGCTGCAAGATCGGAAAGAACGACCTTACCGTTAATTCCGCTTCCTGCGACTGCCGATGTATAACCGTCCTTAGCCGCGGGAGATACGGTAAGTCCCATATCAACGAGCTTCTGAACGTCTCTCTCTATAATTCTTCCGTTAGGTCCTGTGGGCACAGCCTTAAGAAGGTCGGCGTGTGTCTTCTCCGCGAGTGCTCTCGCGCGAGGAGATATCGCTCCGATTCCCTCAGCTCCCGTTGTGGGAACTGCCTCTGCCGCAGGAGCTGCGCTCTCTACCTTTTCCTCTGCCTTTTCCTCTGCGGGAGCAGCCTCTGCTTCGTCCTCCGCATCCTTGGGAATAAACTCAGAGAAATCCTCTCCGTCGTTTCCGATCACGCAAACATTTTCGAGACAAGGTACGTCGTCGCCTTCCTCTCTGAATATTGCGAGCAACTTTCCCGATTCGGGAGCGGGCTCGTCAAAGGAGGATTTATCTGTCTCATAGGAGAAAAGAATTTCACCCTTTTCGACGGTATCTCCAACCTTTTTGTTAAAAGCGGTAATTACACAGCTTTCAACGCTCTGTCCCTGACGGGGCATAATAACAACTGTTGCCATTTTCTTGTTCCTTTCGTATATTATTATTTTATTTTTCAAAATTACCGTGAAATCGTCAAAAAATTATCAATGATAATCAACACTCTATTTCACCACATATTATTTTAACACCATTTAGCGTTATTGTCAACAGTTTACGCCACAAATTTTAGATTTTACCTCACTTTTTTAAAAAAACAAGGCATCGGAAAACCGATGCCTTGAAATGTGTTTTAAATACTTTAACATTCATTATGACTTTTTGGTAGCTTCGTCAAAATCCGCAACTATCTCTTCGGAAGGAGCTTTGGTAAGGAGTGATACAACAAGGATCACAACGGAGGAAATAATGAACGCGGGAAGTAGCTCGTAGATAGCAAAGATTCCGCCGAGCTTACTGAGGACCAGCTTCCAGAAGAATACCATTACGCCGCCGCTGACCATTCCCGCGACAGCACCCGCAAAGGTCGTTCTCTTCCAGAAGAGCGAGAAGAGCATGAGCGGACCGAAGGTCGCGCCAAAGCCTGCCCAAGCAAAGGAGGTGATACCGAAGATCGTGCTATTGGAATCCCACGCGATTATCATTGCGATTATGGTGATTGCCGCCATTGCGATACGGGAGACGAGCATTACGTTCTTATCACTTGCCTTCTTGTTGAATATACCGTGGTAGATATTCTCCGCGAGAGCCGAGGTGGATATAAGCAGATAGGAGTCAGAGGAGCTGATAGATGCCGCGAGAATTCCCGCGCAGCAAAGACCTGCGAGGATAGGAGGCAGGAATGTAGTTGCGGTATCGATAAAGATGTTTTCTGCCTCGCTGTTGGAAAGGTAGGAGATGCCGTCAACGCTTCTGCCTACGATACCTATGAACACAGCCGCACCCATTGCGATGAAGAGCCATATACAAGCGACTCTGCGTGAGCGCTTAAGCTCCTTGCCGTCTCTGATGCCCATAAAGCGGAGGAGTACCTGAGGCATACCGAAGTAGCCGAGACCCCATGCGAGAGCCGAGCAGATCGAAAGGAAGCTCATCTTTCTTCCCGCGCCGAAGGTGTTTGCGACCTCTTCAGAGGGAGATGCCATTGAGAAGAGCGACAGGAATCCGTCATAGCTCTTGGCATTTTCGATAACAGCGCCGATTCCGCCCGCGTTGAATATCGAGAGACCGAGTATCAGCACAAGTGCGGTTACCATAACTATCGCCTGCATAAAGTCCGAAGCGCTCTCGGCGAGGAAACCGCCAAGGAAGGTATAAAGAAGAACGAATACCGCCGCCACAAGCATCATAAGGTGATAGTCAAGACCGAACAGGTTGACGAAAAGCTTTCCGCAAGCCGCGAGGCACTGTCCCGCGTAAACGGTAAAGAATATCACGATAAAGAGAGACGCGATAATAAGAATTATGTTGTGCTTCTCTCTGAAGCGCTTTGAGAAAAATCCCGGTATCGTGATAGCATCCACCTTAACGCTGTAGCTGTGGAGACGCTTGGAGACGATCAACCAGTTAAAATAAGTACCGATGAAGAGACCGATCGCAGTCCATCCCGCATCGGCAAGACCCGTCCAGTAAGCGAGTCCCGGAAGACCCATAAGCAGCCAACCCGACATATCGGAAGCCTCGGCGCTGAATGCAGCCACCCAAGGTCCGAGCGAACGTCCGCCGAGAAAATACGCTTCCGCGTTCTTATTCGCTCTCTTTGAAAAATACACACCGATCACCACGACCGCTGCCATATAAACGATCATCGCGATCAAGTGCTGAACACTTGTAATTGACATTTTTCTACCTCTTTCCTGAAATTAACAAATAAGTGTAATATAAAATATATTTTAACATTTTTCGAAGGAGTTGTCAATATTTATTTACAAAATAACCAAATTTTTATTCAACATCCCGCTCGGTACGCGACACGAGCTGCTTAGCCCAGCTTCCTTTCCGCATAAGCGCATATCCGAAGAAGGCTTTTATTATTTCTGTGGATTGACAAACAGCGAAAAGAATTCTTATATCCATTCTTGTGAAATAAGAAAGTGACGCGGTTATCGGTATAACGACAAGCCACATATACACACTGTCAAACAGCAGAGTTATGATAACCTTTCCGCCCGAACGCATAGTATAATACGCGGAAAAGGCATAAGCGCAGAACGGCATAGTCACACCCGAGACCACCATCATAAAGGCAGCCAGATGTCTGACCCCCTCGGTAGTATTATATATCTGCGGAAAAAGGAGTGCCGTTCCCGAGAGAAGTATTCCGAGACCAACAGAACACACAATGCAAAAGCCCATCATTTTTTTCGAGGTTGCTTTCGCCTCGGATATCTTCCCCGCCCCGAGCTCGTTTCCGACGATTATTGCAATAGACGAGCCTATTGCCATATAAATGACATTAAAAAGATTCAGTATCGTGCTGTTTATGTTCTGTGCCGCAACGGCATCAAGTCCTCTTGTTGAATAGCATTGATTTCTCATTGTAACGGCAAGTGACCAGAAGAACTCGTTTGCCATAAGGGGGAGTCCCTTGGAGATTATCTTCAGCAAAAGCTCCTTCGGTATGCGCAAAGAATGGTACGCGCCCTCGAGAAACCTGCATTTTTCCTTATTTCTGTGTCCCCAAAGCAGAAGCACAAGAAGCTCGGCAAATCTTGAGATCACGGTCGCCAGTGCCGCACCCGACACACCCATTGCGGGAAGACCGAGCAGACCGAAGATAAGAACGAGGTTAAGTAAAAAATTCACGCATACGGCAACGACGCTCGCGTACATAGGCAAAAGTGTATGTCCCGTTTCCCTCATCGTCGAGGCATAGCACTGAGACAGAGCGTACGGAAGAAGCCCCACAAGCATTATCGCAAGGTATGTTTTTCCCTCATTCAGCGTAAACGAGAGATCACCTCCCGTACCTCCCGAATGGAGGAAAAGCGAGATAAGCCCGTCGTCAAAAGCTATAAAGACTCCGATCGCCGCAAGTGTTGCAATAAGTGTTATTATCAGCTTTATTCTGAAGGTACTTCTGACACCCTCGGTATCTCCGAGTCCGTGATACTGTGAGGTAAATATTCCCGCGGCTGACACCGCGCCGAATATAAGAAGATTGAATATAAAAATGAATTGGTTGACGATAGCGACACCCGACATTGACTCTGTGCCTATCCGTCCGACCATTATATTGTCAAGAAGGCTGACGAAGTTGGTTATACCGTTCTGCACCATTATCGGCACAGCCACAGCCAATACACGTTTGTAAAATGCCTTATCTCCTATATAAGCTCTTACTATTGACATTGTTTTCTCCTGTTTGTTCAAAATACAACAGAGGAGATTATAACACATCCCCTCTGAAAAGTCAACTATGCTTATTTATTTTTCGGGCTCAATACCGTCACAATAATCAATCTCGACGGTTCTGTCTATCCTTATCCTTTTACCATCTTTGAATATAAGAATCCCCTCAAGCTCGTCAATTCGCTTCAGTTCTCCGCAAAAGGACTCGTATCTTCCGCCCTTCTTTCTTTCGTCGGGAACAAAATAGGTCACCGAGATCCCGCTTCTTTCTTCAAGTCCCGCATTTATCTCAAGGAGCTTTCGGTTAAGCCTCTCGATCTCAGACTCGTCAAGCTCTATTCTCTCCCCCGTGAGCCTTGCGGTCTCCTCCACCGCCTCATCATATCCGTTAAGCGCCGCGAATGGTGAAAACTGTGCCGCTCTGTCATACCTAGACATTGGCTGTCTTTTTACAGAGATATGGCGCGGGAGGTCGATTATATCATCATATTTTCCCATTATGCCTTATGACCTCCGATCTGCGCGTTTCTTTCTATTGTGGTAGCTCCCTCTTCAAGATTCATTCCCTTGACGATAGCGTTTTTTCCATGCTTTTTCTTTATCGATATAACAGCCTCCTGCATTTTACGCTCCTTGGCGAGGCTTTCATTTCTCTTTTCCTCCTCGAGGCGAAGCGCCTCATAGTCGGTGAAAAAGTCAAGCTGAGTGGACTCGGCTTTTGCCGTGACCGACTTTTCATCGATCACGTTGTTTACAGAGAGGGTGATCCTTCTGACAAGCAGCCGCTTGTCGGTTATTCGGTCAAACAGCTTCATAACGGCATCCATTATCTCCCTTGCGGACGAGGTATGGTGACCTATCCCCTCTGTTCCGTGACCGTCCTTCGGCACTGCTCTGTTATATCTGTCTATCTTTCTCTCACCCGTATAGCTGTCCCCCTTAAGATTGTCGATATCATATCCAACGGTCAGCACCACCTTGTCGCAGACAAGCCTTTTTTCCACCAGCTCAAGGGCGACGAGCTCGGTCATCTCTCTGACTATCAGCCTCGCCTTTTCGTTGCTGTACGGGCATTTCAGCACCTGCCCCGAGGAAATACTGTTAGTTGAGGGCTTATAGCTCTTTATATCGGCTATAGTACAGCTTTCATATCCCCAAGCGTGATCGATCAGCAGCTCGGCATTGATGCCGAACCAATCGTATAATATATCCTCGTGGGATATCGAGCATCTCGCCACATCTCCCATAGTGAAGAGTCCGTGAGCCTCAAGCTTCTTTGCGTATCCCCTTCCCACGCGCCAGAAATCGGTGAGAGGACGGTGATCCCAAAGGCTCTCTCGGTATTTCCTTTCATCAAGCTCGGCAATGCGCACTCCGTATTCATCGGCAGCCGTCCGCTTAGCCTCGATATCGAGTGCCACCTTGGAAAGATACATATTTGTTCCGATCCCCGCGGTCGCGGTTATTCCCGTGGAGCTTAAGATATCGAGAATTATCCTTCTTGTGAGCTTGTAAGCATCGGTCTTATAAAAGCTGAGATAATCGGTAAGGTCGATAAAGACCTCGTCCACCGAGTAAACGTGTATATCCTCGGGGGCGACGTATTTGAGATAAAGGTTGTATATATTTGTGCTGTACTCCATATACTTAGCCATTCGCGGCGGAGCGACGATATATTCGAGCTTCTTAGTGCCGTCGCGCCTGAGCTCGTCCGCGTCATATGATCCACCCGAAAAGCTCTTTATACCCGCTTCCTGCCTTCTCGATATATTTACCTCTCGAACACGCTCCACCACCTCAAAAAGCCTTGCTCTTCCCGAGACACCGTATGCCTTGAGCGACGGTGTTACCGCAAGACAGATGGTTTTTTCGGTTCTCGAGCTGTCGGCAACCACGAGATTTGTCTTCATAGGGTCGAGCCCACGTTCAACACACTCGACAGACGCGTAAAAGGATTTCAGATCGATCGCCGCATATATTTTGCTTTTCGTAAGCTCACCCCCATTAAAGATTTACTGAAACTCAGTTGGGGCTGTCTCAAATGTGAGTTTGAGACAGCCCCTTTTAGGGGATAGTCAGATTTGAGCAAGAAGCGTCGTTCTTCGGGGCGTGAGGCGTACAAAGGTACGTCGAGCCCCGAAAATGGCGGTAGAAAAAGTCCATAAAATTTGAGAATTTCGAAGAAATTCAACCTATTAGTGTCTCATTTGCGTTTTTATGCGCAAACGGGATCTTTTTATTTATTTTCGGACTTTTTCGGTCTTGCCAAATGTGACAGCCCCATTCTTATCAAACAACAAATGTCATCTTTCCAAAGCAGGAAGGACGGTGGAACGTAAAGGGCTCTCCCGTTACCTCGTTCCAGGAGAAATAGTTTGCGGGAACTGTAAGATCGGAGCACTTATAGCAGTTTGCCGCAATGGTCTTACCCTCATAGACGTTAAAGTCCTTGAAAAATCTCCTTATAAACGCAAATGGGATCTTGTAGGTTATTCCCCATCCGTTCTCATTCTTGTATATATCGGGCTCAAAATTGTGGTTATTCTCGTCGGGAAGAAGACGGACAAGGTCGGGAATGCCCGTGCCAAATCCAAGATACATACAGCCGTTTGAATTGAACTCTATGTTGAAATATCTGCTGTCGCCCTCCATAGGACAGAAAAAGAACTCCAGACAGCTATCCTCGCAGGGCGAGCCGATCGGTCCTGTTTCAACCGCTCTGATCTCCTTTTCCTCAACGAAAAGATTGACGAGTATAGCCTCATCGTCGTAGGCGATACGGGCATGAGCCGAAATACCCGACAAGGGCGTATCGAGATAAGGATGGTCAATTTCCAGCGTGGGAATATCCTTCCAGCATATTCCATCCTTCATTTTACGTATAGCATAGGTTTTCATAAATTTCACCTCCGAAATTTCTTATGTTTTTATTATAACACATAAACGCAAAAAATGTGTATAAAATTCTATTCTTTTCATTTCTATATTTCATACATTTGACGTGTATATATACTTAATGAAAAAACATTGACAAACAAGCCATTTTATGCTAAAATAAAACTGTTGAAGAAGCACAAAAGGATTTTATACGACAAAACCCAACAAGAAAGGAAGAAAGAGTATGAAAAAAATATCTTTAGTATTAGCCTTATTACTCATTTTCTCTCTCCTTGCTTCCTGCAACGAGGGAGACACGCCTCCCGAAAACACGACAACTGCGGTGACGACCACCGCGGCGACGACGGATGCGACCACCGTTGCGACAACCTATCCGCCTGACCTAAAAACCACCTCGGCTTTTGATGATATAGAAATAAAAGCAGGTACGGATGTTTATGATATATTTAAAAAGCTTGTAGATGATCCAAATGTAATAAGATTTGGTAACAACTTTATGTTTACAAACTCAAACTATGAAAATGTGGTTATCCAGTTCAATTCAGATAATGATAAAATTATTCGTATGGAAAAATATCCTTGGACATCTGCAAAGGATCTTTCCGGACTTAAAAATGGCATGCCAATTTTTGACGTTGTTGCATTGATCGGACTACCTGTGTCAGATGGCATCAATCTTTCTCTCGTATTTAAAACGCCAGAGGGCGACAGAACCATTAGATTTATTTTAAAAGGAGCATATCACGGAACGAATATGTATTTATCTGACCCAACATTTCCTAAAGCTGACGAGTCTATGATACTTACAACTTCCGCATTTGACAAATTCGATCTTAAGCCGGGACCCATTCCAATCGGTTTTTTTAAAGCTGTTTCGGAGGAGGACCCTGCGGTGGTTGCTTATACACGTGGTTATAATGGTTTAAATTTTATCTTTTTTACAAATACAGACAAGGAAATTGTAGTTGTTGAACTAGACGGCACACATTCGGAAATTGTACGGGTTGAAAAATATTCTTGGAGAACGGCAGAAAGATATGCAGAGTATAACAAAGATATGAGCATATACGAGATGGTCGAGCTTCTTGGTATGCCGAGCTGTATATCAGGTTCTGGGTTTATAACTCTTGATTACGAGACACCGGCGGGAATAATGAGTCTATACCCTCGTTAAAAAACAGTTTAGAAGAGAGTTAATACAGATAGTGCAAACAAGAAAGGAATAAAAAATATGAAAAAAATATCTTTAGCATTAGCCCTATTACTCATTTTCTCTCTCCTTGCTTCCTGCAACGAGGGAGACACGCCTCCCGAGGTCACGACCACGGCGGCGACAACCACTGCGACAACGACAACAGTGGTAACAACCACTGTTGCAACAACCACAGGACGAAACATAAATACTACCTCTGCACTTGACAACATAGAACTTAAGGCTGAAATGGATGCCGCAGAGATACGCTCGTTGATAAAAGACGATCCCGCAGTAATACATCTTCCTCATTACAATATATTTACAAACTCAAATATGGAAAGCGTTGTTATAAAATACGATGCAAATTACACCAAGATCCAGCGTGTTGAAAAATATCCCATGGTATCCGAGAGAGATTTTTCGTTGGTTAAGGACGGTATGAGTATTTTTGAGGTCGTAGAAGCGCTGGGCGCTCCCGATAAGCTTGCGGAAAAAACGTCAATATACACATTGGCATATCACGTTAATGAAATAGATTACATTGGAATTTTACTTATGAATAGTGACAATTTTACGGATCTTCGTGTATGGGTGCCCAAATCATAAGGAGGGGTGGTTTATGAAAAAAATATCTTTAGTATTAGCCTTATTACTCATTTTCTCTCTCCTTGCTTCCTGCAACGAGGGAGACACGCCTCCCGAGGTCACGACAACGGCGGCAACAACCACAACTACAGTTGGGCAAACAAGTAAAACCGAGCCAACCTCTGATACTTCCCTTCGTTTATACGTTGCCTACGAGCTTAATATGGAAGATCATTATGATCTTTCGGGTAATGAAGCCGATAAGGCGATTAACAAGCTGAACTCAATTCTCGCAAAATTGGAATGGAAGGACAGAGCTTGGAAAATGAATGCGGAATATTCTTTTTATAGTAATAACCCCGAGCTCAACGGCATTGAATATTCAACTTCTTATTCAATAATAAACATCCCATCGGGTACAATGCCTAAGCACGCTGAGATTTCAGGTGAAGTAAAGCAAGAGATAGATGCTTTGATCGTTGAAATAACAGGCAAACCAATCGGGATAATATATGAAAACGCAACGATGACTTCTTAATCCATTACATAATTTCAACCCAAAGGGGCTGTCTCAAATCCAAGTTTGAGACAGCCCCAATTTATATGGTAGCAAATCTATATAAGCGGGATCATTTCTTTATGATCGGGCTTTTTCAGGCGTTTTATTAATACATTCCGCCCATGCCGCCGCCTGCTGCCATTGCAGCGTTTGCTGCCGCGTCTGCCGCGGGATCTTTCTTGTCAGCTACAACAGACTCTGTCGTGAGGATAACCGAAGCGATCGAAGCCGCGTTCTGGAGTGCGGAGCGAGTTACCTTGGTGGGGTCAACGATACCTGCTGCCATCATGTCGCAGTAGACCTCGTTGTATGCGTCGAAGCCATATCCGAGCTTTCCGCTGTTCATGATCTCGTTAACAACAACTCCGCCGTCAAATCCCGCGTTCTTCGCGATCTGGCGTACAGGCTCTTCAAGTGCCTTGAGAACGATCTTAACACCTGTCTTTTCGTCGCCGTCAACAGTGTCAACAAGCTTAGCTACCTCGCCGATAACGTTGAGATATGCTGTTCCGCCTCCCGCAACGATTCCCTCTTCAACAGCAGCCTTAGTTGCGTTGAGAGCATCCTCGATACGGAGCTTCTTTTCCTTCATCTCTGCCTCTGTAGCAGCGCCGACCTTAATAACAGCTACGCCGCCAGAAAGCTTTGCGAGTCTCTCCTGGAGCTTCTCACGGTCGAAATCGGAGGTCGTTGTCTCGATAGATACCTTGATCTGGTTGATCCTTGCCTTGATATCCTCCGCAGAGCCTGCTCCGCCAACGATGATCGTGGTCTCCTTATTGACCTTGACCTGTCTTGCGTGTCCGAGCTGGTCAATGGTTGTGTCCTTAAGCTCGAGACCGATCTCGGAGGAGATGACCTCACCGCCTGTGAGGATAGCGATATCGCGGAGCATTTCCTTTCTTCTGTCGCCAAATCCGGGAGCTTTGACAGCTACGCAAACGAATGTGCCGCGAAGCTTATTAAGCACGAGAGTTGTGAGAGCCTCACCCTCAACATCCTCGGCAATGATCATAAGCTTTCTGCCTGCCTGAACTACCTGCTCAAGCACGGGGAGAACCTCCTGAATATTGGAGATCTTCTTATCTGTGATAAGAATGAGTGCGTCATCGAGAACCGCCTCCATCTTATCCATATCGGTTGCCATATAGGGAGAGAGGTATCCGCGGTCGAACTGCATTCCCTCTACTACCTCGGAATAGGTGTCTGCCGACTTGGACTCCTCAACGGTGATAACGCCGTCGGAGGTAACCTTTTCCATAGCGTCGGCGATAAGCTGACCGATAACCTCGTCGCCCGCGGAGATAGTTCCGACACGCGCGATATCGTCGCTTCCGTTGACCTTCTTGGAGTTTGCTATAAGTGTATCGACTGCCTTATCAACAGCCTTCTTGATACCCTTGCGGACTACCATGGGATTTGCTCCCGCGGTAACGTTCTTCATTCCCTCGCGAACGAATGCCTGAGCGAGAAGAGTTGCGGTCGTTGTACCGTCGCCTGCGGCGTCGTTTGTCTTTGTAGCAACCTCTTTAACGAGCTGTGCGCCCATATTTTCAGCCTCGTTCTCGAGCTCGATCTCCTTAGCGATGGTAACACCGTCGTTTGTGATCAGCGGAGAGCCGAACTTCTTATCGAGAACCACGTTTCTTCCCTTAGGTCCAAGGGTGATCTTAACTGTATCGGCAAGTTTATCTACACCTCTGCAAAGTGCGTTTCTTGCCTCAATTCCATAAAGAATTTCTTTTGCCATGATATTTTTCCTTTCGTTCTGTGTTTAATTATTCTTCAACTACTGCGAGAATATCGCTCTGACGAACTATGTTATATTCAACACCGTTTGCCTTAACCTCTGTTCCGGCATACTTGGATGTAATAACTCTGTCGCCTACCTTTACGGTCATAACGACCTCCTTGCCGTCAACAAGTCCTCCCGGACCTACCGCAACGACCTCCGCAACCTGAGGCTTCTCCTGCGCGGACGCTGTAAGAATAAGACCGCTCTTGGTCTTCTCCTCTGCCTCAACAAGCTTAACAACAACTCTGTCAGCCAATGGTTTGATTGTCATTTTTTCTTCCTCCTTATAATAAATTAATTATATACGTATTTTATGATTGGCACTCAAAGTGTTTGAGTGCTAACCGCATACACCTATTTTACACCTTTTCCACGAAAAATCAAGTACTTTTTTGATATTTAACATTTAATTAACAATTACGCCAAGCGTATCGAGTGCTAATTTTTCATTTCACCGCAAAGGAGACCGAATTATGTTAGAATTTATCAACAAAAATCTGCTTGGAGTTGCCGTTCCCGTGCTTCTTATGGCGGTGGGGATATATTATACCGTTCTTCTCGGCGCGTTTCACATATTAAAGCCCAAAAAAGTGCTTTCTGTGTTATTCAAGCGAAACTCCTCCGAGGGCACTTCTCCCTTTCAGGCTGTCACCCTCGCCCTCGCGGGGACACTTGGGGTAGGAAACATCGTGGGGGTCTCGGCGGCGATCGCCCTTGGGGGATTTGGCTCTATATTCTGGATGTGGATAAGCGCTCTTTGCGCTATGATACTCAAATACGCTGAGATCCTGCTTGCTGTAAAGCACAGAAGATTCGACAGCGACGGGCAGCCTCACGGCTCGGCTATGCATTATATCACCGATTATTTCCGTTCGATATCACTAAAAAGGATAGGAACATTTATCGCATCAGTCTTCGCTGTTCTTTGCGTTGTCAATTCCCTGACTATGGGCAGTATGATACAGTCAAACGCCGTATCCGACGCCCTCGAGGGGGTATTTCACATCTCCCCTATCCTATGCGGCGCTCTTCTCTGTCTCGTGACCGCCTTGGTGACCTCAAGGGGAGTACGGGGTATTTCACGTCTCACCGAGATACTTGTACCGACAATGGCGCTCGGCTACATTATTATATCGGTTTATATTCTGTTTGTCAAGCGAGAAAAGCTGATCCCGTCTTTCAAGCTGATCTTTGACGATGCCTTCAACTCAGGGGCTGCCCTCGGTGGCATTGGCGGATTTCTCAGCTCCAGAGCACTGAGGTTCGGAACAATGCGCGGAGTGATCTCAAACGAGGCGGGATGCGGCACAGCCCCCACAGCCCATGCGGCATCGAATACAAAAAGTGCCGTTGAGCAGGGCTTCTGGGGAATCTTTGAGGTCTTTGCAGACACCATTCTCCTCTGCACTATGACGGCGCTCGTCGTCATAGTCAGCTATGACTCGCTGAAGCTTAAGGGTAGCTGGATAATGCTGACTATAGATGCCTACTCGGCGGTACTCGGTGGCTTCGCGGGGGTATTCCTTGCCCTTTCGGTCCTTGCCTTCGGATTTGCCACCATATTATGCTGGGCGCATTACGGTATGGAGTCCGTCGAATATCTCAGCGGAAGAAAAAGCGCGATAACCAAAAGATGCTTTATCCTCGTCTACTGTCTTTCAACGCTGATCGGAAGCATTGCGGCGTCCGAAAGTGTATGGCAGATCGCCGATCTCGCCATAGGTGCTATGACGCTGATCAATCTTCCCGTTCTATGTCTTATGAGCAAGGAGGTACGCGACGAGACACGACTTTATTTTCTGAAGCGTTAAAGTATCTCTGTTCTTCCGTCCTCGCAGATCACCGCATCAATATCATATGACGCGACAAGGGCTTTTGCCGCTTCTCTGTCTCCGAGTATCTCTCTTCCGTGGTGATTGAAGCGAAGCTTTTTCACTCTGTGAGACACGGCATATTCACAGACAGAGGACACCGAATGATGTCCTGTCTCCATTATGAGAAGATCGCACTCTTTATCAAGGAATGGATCGAGGTCCTCGGGAGAGGCAACGTCGCCCGAAAAAATAACTCTTTTCCCTTCAGCCTCAATGAGATATGAATAGGAATGCCAACCCGACGTGCCGTCTTCCTTAAGATGTCTGTTATGCAGAGCGGTAACCTTTATATTTTCATCACTGAAAATAAGACCGTCACTAACCGTGTGCTCCTCTATTCTTACGCGTTTTGATCTGAGTGGATCAAAATCTTCGGGGACAAGACATTTTATAGCCTTGAATTTTTCGGAATCTGGCAGGAAGATGTCATAAGAATTATCGTTTATATGGGGTATCTTATGCATTTTTGTGATCTTACCTATCGTGAAAATCAGATTTGCGAGTCCGCCTATATGGTCTATGTGCATATGTGAGATAAATACGGCGCGTACTCTCGTTACGTCTATACCCGAGGTATAAGCCGAATGAGAGCAATTCTCTCCCGCGTCGAACCAATAATAAAGACCGTTCACCTCAAATACGAGTGAGCAATGATGCGCCCCCCGCATAGGTTCAGTTCCCGAGCAAGTACCAAGAAAGGTTATTTTCATACAAAGCTCCTCCCGAAAAAATTGCCAGTATCATTATACCAAAAAGGTGGAATTATTTCAATTGGTTATTAAAATATAATTATATAATTTTTTAAAAAAAACTTTCAAAAAAGTGTTGACAAAACAAAAACTGTGTGATATAATAGACAAGCGTTCGAAAAAAACGCAATTAAATACGGCGGGATAGCTCAGTTGGCTAGAGCAACCGGTTCATACCCGGTAGGTCATGGGTTCAAGTCCAATTCCCGCTACCATCGGCCCGTTGGTCAAGCGGCTAAGACACCGCCCTTTCACGGCGGTAACGGGAGTTCGATTCTCCCACGGGTCACCAAAAAAACACACACCCGTTGGAGAGTGTGTGTTTTTTGTTGCACCGAACACCGCTTAGCGCGACCAAAATCATCAAAAAAGTCATAACCGACTCAGAACGGTTATGACTTTTTTCATATCAATCAACTATTTTGTACAAATATATTTTCGACGATCGTTTTTCCTTCATCTCTACGCAAAATCCTTCATCGGCAAGAGCTTGTCCATCAACAATGCGCGCTCCGCCGTCAAGATCGGTAAACAGATATTTTTTTGACCTGTCAATATTCATAAGCTCAAAGACCGCCATAGGGTAAGGACTCTTTTCCCTTCTGAAAACCTGAACCATTCCGTCTCCCGACTCAGGTCGGTCCCACTGGGTGGCGCACCACGAGAACTCGTCCTTGATCGGCTTTGTCAGCATATAGAGATCGCCGTAAAAATATCGACGTACGACAAGATACTCCTCGCACATTCTCTTAAGCCATTCTATCCGCTCGGGATCTTTACCGAAATCATCACCGCCCTCAAAGGCGTAAGTCATCTGTATGCCCGCGGCATATGCGCTTCTGACTCTATAAGTATCGTATACACGCCCCGTAAAGGTTGCGTTCATCGGCACCCATGCTGAAAAATTCATATTGTGTACCTGGGCTACCTCGGGGTTGATATTATCAAAGCACTGGCAATCGCTTCTGCACAAGGAAATACTTCTGCGAATCATTTCTATATCGAGTCTTGTTCCTCCCGAGGCGCAGTTATCTATTATAAGCGTCGGAAATTTTTCAAGAAGTGCATCCCAAAGGCGGTAAAGCGCTGTGATATGCTTTATCTCGGTGATACCTCGGCGCTCATCCGTATCACCCGTACGCCAGAACGCCAGAGGAAGGATATTGGTATCCTGACGGTAGCATTTAATATCTAAGCGTTCGATAATATCGGAAAGAAGCTTAAAAAAGTAATCATATACCTCGGGGATACCCAGATTTACCAAACGGCTTCTTCTTTTTCGCTCCGACGATTCAAGCATCCACTCGGGATGCTCAACGGCAAGCTCACAGTCACATATCGCCCGTTCGGGCTCAAACCATAATAGAAATTTCTTATCCTTCTCCTTTATTTTTTCCGCGACGTCCAAAAGTCCCTTCGGGTGCGTTTGTGGGGTCACAAACCATTCCCCTACGTGCTCTCCCCAATCTCCGTCAAAGGAGTTATTTCCCGCACAGGTCGTGTTTCCGTGCCAACCTGCGTCCATCCAGATATATTCATAAGGGATATTCTCTTTATCAAGTATCTCTATCCGTTCTATAACCTCTTCGCTCTTCATCCCTCCCCAGACCGCAAATGCCAAAGGAAGGTTTTTCTCACGCTCAAGAGTTGGCGAGAAATCTTCTATAAGCAAACGTCTCCAAATATTTTGAGAATCGCTCACACTTCCTTCGTACGGCAGTATGACAACCGATGACGTACGTATTTCCTCCCCCGGAAAGAGAACAAAATGTGTATCCTCTATTTTGCTTCTGAATCGTACCTTATCTTCACTTCTGGATATTTTACAATTCCACTGTCCCGTCCAGCCGATCGCCATTATCCAGCCTTTTCCGTTCTGATGAACGTTGAAAAAGGGGGCAAGTCCCTCGCTCGATCTTCCGCCGATATTTTTATATTCCTTGACGCCGTTGGCAAACAGAAACATATTTTTTGACGCACTCGACTCGTCTATATGACTGTAAAAATCGAATTCATCAACATTCGAGCCATAGGGGTGGATAATTATCATATCCTTTTCTTTATCGGGATAGATTGCCGATTTTTTCGGAGCAGCTTGGTATTCGCAATCAAATTCACAATCGCAGTCCCATAATTCCGAAATGATCTGAATATTTTGACTTCCTGTATTTTCAAATCGGTTCACCCACTCGTAAGCGCCGTATTTATCGTGTTTTTTTGCAGTGTTGGTCACCTTCAAGCCGTCTTCAAAAAGATATGTCGTAATAATCTCCGATCCATTTTGAACTACACTTTTTTTGAAATTGTATTCCCATATCGACCTGCCTCCGTAAACAAACGAAAACAAGTTATTGTTTTTTAAATATTCCATAAATCCTCCAAGATGCCGATGGTTTATTACATAATACCATAACCTTTATATGATGTCAACAGCTTCAAAAAAATTATCATTGCAATGAAAAAAGTCATAACCGACTCAGTACGGTTATGACTTTTTTGTTATATCTCCTTTTGATTTCGCCTTGAGTAAGGGGTTACTCCGAAATGCTTTTTATAGCATCTGTAAAAATAGCTTTCGTCGTTAAATCCACAGTCGGATATTATCTCCGATATTCCCTTCTCGGTATTTCTGAGAAGTATATCGGCGTTGTTAAGTCTGTAATCCGAAAGATACTGCATAGGGCTTATTCCCATCGCCTCCTTGAAAATGCGGCAGAAATAATATTTATTGACACAGCATTCCTCGGCAAGCAGCTCAAGGGTGAGAGAACGGTGGTATTCGTTTCTTATCTTTCTCAAAGCGGGCTCGATCGTGGTGTGATATCTTACCCTCTGCTCAGAGCCAAGGTTTTCGGTGCTTCTCATTCCATTCCGCATAAGCAGCGCGATAACCTCTGTCATAAGCCCTCTGAGTCTCAATTTATAAGCCTCGGACCTCTCGGTATTTTCCCTTATAACGGCGGAGAGCAGATATCTCAGCTCGTCGGAATTCTCAATTTTGTTTATAAATCCCTTCTTCTCACGAAAGAATATCGTTCGCAGATCCTTCCCCATATCGGTCATCGTATCAAAGAAATCGAGTCCCACCATTATCAAGTGGTATTTCCCCTTCTCCTCGCTGCAGCTTATAGTTGCGTGAAATTCGTAGGGATTCATAACGATGACATCTCCCGCATTTGCAACAACAGCCTCATTTCCGATAAGGAGAGTCGACCTCCCCTCATAGAAATATTTTATCTCTATGGCCTCGTGGATACTGCACTTGCCGTCCTCTATCTTATCGATGACCGAGGTTCGGTTCGGTGTGATGCAAAGAGGGAAATTCTTATCCTCAAAAAACTTACTTGATTCAGCGATCATATCCGCACCTCCCCTTCCTCGCTCTTATGGTAACACAAAAGCTCCTTTTTGTCAAGGGTCAGTTGGTCGTACCGTACCAACGTCCGCCAACAGCCTTTGATTCGTCCCCCTCAAGAAGCGACTCGTAGTTATCGATAACCTTTTTGAAGGCATCGGCATACTTTTCGATGATCTTCGGCTCATAGTGCTTGAACCACGGAACTTGAACGCATTCGATAAGCTCGGAAGGACGGCAAGGATCATCATCCAAGCGAACGTCTCTGTCGCTGAAGGCAATTCTTGTGGGAGCTCCGCTTCCGTAGCGGTCAAAGGTCTTGAAGTAGGGATGCGTGTGGAGACAGTAGTTTCCGCCCTCATAGCATTTCTTGACCCCCTCTGCTCTTACAGCCTCGCAGAATCTCTTAGAGGAAAGACCGCCAAGCTCCTCGGGCTTATAGAGTCCGTGAGGAGAATACCAGCCCGCCATATTAGACCCCGTGCTTTCGTCAACCCTGATAGCGTGAAGACCCTTTACTCCCTCAAGAAGATCCCAGAAGTAGTTCATAGCCTTTCTTATCTCACGGCAACGCTCATCGTAATATTTAAGCTGAACACGCGCGAATGCGGTACATACCTGATTCGCTCTTCCCTTCATTCCACCAAGAGCTATGTTGCTGTACTGCTTGAGATCCTCACACTCGATTATGTGCTTACTGTTATTGCGCTCGTAATGTCCGAATGCGAGAGCTCTCTCGTATATCTTTCTGTCATTGGTAACGAGAATACCAAGCTCACCCGCCGCAAAGGACTTCATACTCATAAGAGACATTGCAGCAACGTGACCGAACGTACCGAGACGCTTGCCCTTATAAAGTCCACCCTGGGCGTGAGATACGTCCTCAATAACCATAAGACCGTGCTTGTTCGCGATCTCCATTATTCTGTCCATATCGCAGGGGTATCCGAAATAGTGAACTGCAATTATCGCCTTTGTTTTGGGGGTGATGCAACGCTCGATATCATCGGGGTCCATAGAAAGATGCTCGTCTATGTTACAGAATACGGGTGTTGCGCCGAGGTTAAAGGCGGTAACGGCAGATCCCCAATAGGTCTTGGTGGTACAAATAATCTCGTCGCCCATACCGAGACCGATAGAGAACATTGCCGCTGTGATCGACTGTGTTCCGTTAGTGAACGCGAGAGCGTGCTTCACTCCGAGATACTCTGCAAATTCCTCCTGGAATTTAACCGTTATATCAGTGAGTGAGAAGGAGTTGTTTCTTACAACATCAAGAATAGCATCCTCGTCCTCTTTGGTGATTATCGGCCATTTAAAGAGCTCGTCGTAAGTCTGTTCAATTGCGGGTGTTCCGCCGAGTAACGCAAGTTTTTCCATTTTAGTTTTCCTCCGTAATGTTATGCTTTGATCTGTAGATCGATTCTATGAGCTTGACGGTATAGTATCCGTCATAAGGGGTCACCCTAAGTGCCTCTTCATTGTTTATTGCCGCGATAAAGTTCTCTATCTGCGCTTTGTGAAGGCTGAAATCGTTAAGTACAGGTGACTTAGCTGTATTCGGGTGAGGATCTATTTCCTTCGAAATGATCATTTTTCCGTCGATACAAAGCTTTTCGAGCACTGTATCGCTTAGTACCGCGTATCCTCTCTCGCCGTTTATCTCGAGACGGCGACGGAATCCGGGTGAGGCGCAGGTCGATCCCTCAATAACACCGAGAGCACCGCAATCGTATTCAAGCATTGCCACCGCGCAGTCCTCTGTCTCGATATCGTGCACGAGGGTTTTTGCCCTTCCCGCAATAAGCTTCGCGTCTCCCACAAGATAGTGAATAAGGTCGATTCCGTGTATTCCCTGATTCATAAGCGCTCCACCGCCGTCACACCTTACCGTACCGCGCCATGGACTGCTTCCGTAATAATCGGCATCCCTGTAATATTTCATATAGAGGTCGCAAAAGCAAAGCCTTCCAAAGGCGTTATCGTCGAGGAGTGATTTAAGATACAGTATGTCCTTTGAGAATCGCGTCTGGAAAATCACCGTCAAAAGGCGATCATTTTTCTCAGCAACCTCGCATATCTCCTTTGCGTCAGCAGCTGTGAGCGCCATTGGCTTTTCAACAACGACGTGCTTACCGTGCTCAAGTGCCTCAATTGCCTGTTCCTTATGACAGAAGGACGGAGAGCATATACACACCGCGTCAATCCCGCTGTCTTTCAGAAGATCCTCGTAGGAAGGAATTTGTCTTGTTCGGTATTTTTCGCAAAATGCAGCACAGCGCTCACTGTTAAGATCCCACGCTCCCACAAGCTCCGCGCGGTCAATATCCATAACCGCGCTCGCGTGCACATTGGATATCATTCCGCAGCCAATAATGGCAAATTTTATCTTGTTATCAATCAATCTATCACGACCTTTCATCAATGTTTTCTGGTTTAATTATAATTCATATTTTTCCTTTTTTCAATAAGCTAAATTGACAGTTTTATGGACAATATTGACCTGATTTGCACATCCCGTTGACACAAACCGATAAATATTGTATAATACAACCATCATTTTAAGGAGGAATCGGTATGTTATTCGGTATAGCAAAAAGAAATATAACCCCGCCATTCAAAATGAAGCTGGCGTGTACGGGCAACGGCGCAGATGACTTTGAGGATATTCACGACGACATCTACACACGGTGCTTGGTGATCGATGACGGAAAAATGAGATCACTGATCATTTCTTATGATCTTCTGTTTCACGACCGTACGCTGAACGATGCCATTGCAGAGTATGCAAAGCGCGAATACGGCATAGCTCCTGAGGCGGTTTGCGTCACGTACACACACGCGCACACAGCTCCCGCGGCAAAGGGGTACAATCCAAACCATCATAATGACGATTACGAGGAGCTTTTGATAAACCGAGGCAAGGAATGCATCGACGCGGCTATAGCTTCTGTTTTTGAAGGATATCTCGAATACGGAAGAGATCTTATAGATCTGAATATAAGCCGCAGAGGTTACGTAAACGGAGCATACGTAAACGCCCCGAATTTTAATTACGAGCACGACAGAGAGCTGTTTATCATCTGTATAAAGGATAACACAAGCACGATACGTGCCGTTCTCGTAAACTATGCCTGTCACCCCGTCTTCTACCCCGCTCTGCTTACTCTCAGCGGCGAGTTCCCCGCCCGTCTCTGTGAGATCATCGAGACAGAGTACAAGGATGCTATGGCGATATTTTTACAATCAGCAGCGGGAGACGTAAGACCCGCCGCTACCGTCGGAAAGGCTGATGACGGAAGGATCAAATGGATGCATATGAGCTTTTCAGACATTGAGAATTTCTCAAACGATCTTTTTGCGGCTGTCGAAAAGGTTCTGAAGAGCGGAAATATGAAAAAGAGCAACATCTCGCTTTCATCGGATCTGTTTGTGGTCGATCTCCCTATTGACGGATGCAGCCTTGAAGAAATAGAGAATAGATGGGAGAAATTAAAGAAAATTCCCGACCGTGCAGACCGCACACACACTGAGCTCATCGTGAACGGCGGATACGATTCCCTCCCCGACTCAATGAAGCTTTTCTGTCAGACTATACGGCTTGGAGATGATCTTTACATTGCCGCCGTAGGCGGAGAGCCCTGCTACGGAATTAAGCTTGCGCTCAAAAAGGTCTTTGAGGGATACGATCTCTGCTTTGTAGGATATACCGACGCATCCGCGTATATCGTTGATGACAAGATACTCTCAGAGGGAGGATACGAAGCCACCTGCCATCTTGAATACGGTCTTAAAGGTCCTTTCAAGGAGGGTATCACAAAGAGGATCTCAGACGCCTTTGAGATATCGCTCGAAAGTATTTCGTCCAAAAAATAACTGCATAAAAATAACCGAGAGTGCTAAATTCCACTCTCGGTTATTTTGTTATTTATTCTATTATTTTCCCCAATTGGGAGCGTACCACTCAAGCACCTCGTCGCTGGATTTAAGCAATCTGCAAGCCTCTGCCTGATGCTCTATTCTCTTTTTGAGAATAACTCTGCCGATTCTTTCGTTTGCGAACTCAACGTGCTCACCCGCGTAGCTGTTGGGAAAATCAATGTTCCAGAATCCGCCTCCCGATATTCCGATGCCCTTCTTTGTGTACTCATCGGTAATGTGACGGTTGCTTCCGCTGACCGCTTCAGCACGTGACATATCAACGCTTTCGGGATTTATCGTAAGCATTATAGCCGTTTCGTTAATACAGCCGTGTCCTGTCTGATATTTATTATCCACAAGCTCAAAAAGATTCTTCTTATCCTCTTCGGTAAGCTCGGGTATCTCGACGCCCTCGCGAAGATCCCTGACAATGCTCGAAACACCGTAGCTGAAATCGTTTCTGAACATAACGACGTAATCCTTCTTCTCGTGGATCGTGCTGCGAACAAAGGCACTGAGTATCGCGCCGTTTCCGCCGTGGCCGTTGACAAGAAGTATCTTTTTAAATCCGTTTCTTGCCACCTCAGAGCATATCTCGTCAAGCATACGAAGACGAAGGTCAAGAGAAAGATCTATAGCTCCCTTCCAATTGTGAAGTCCGGGTACGCTACCAAAATAGATAGCGGGAAATACCACAACGTCCTCAATCTTTGCCGCCTCTTTTACGACGTAATCACTCGTCTGTGTGTCTGTACCAACGGGCAGATGCTCTCCGTGCATTTCAAGACAGCCTATCGGAATTACGCATACCTTTCCCGAGCGCTCTATCGCACTGTCAAATTCTTCTTCTCTAAGATTTTCCCAAAGCATTTCAGATCCTCCATTTAGCAAATTTAAATATCGGGCGAAGCCCTCTTAGACAATTATACAAACTAAAAAATTCTTTGTCAATAGCTTTATTTCTTTTTAACGTATCTTTTTTTCAGATCACCGCACGCCTTTGCCTGAAGCTCGATACGGCGGCGAAGTATCGCCCTGCCGATATTGGCGCTTGAAAGCTCTATATGCTCTCCCTCGAAGCTGTTAGGGTGATCTGTGAGCCAGAAGCCGAGCTCTCCGTTTATTGAGTGAGGTCGGCGACGGTATCCGTCGGTAATATGCAGATTAAGCCCCGAAACAGCCTCGGCTCTTGAAAGATCTACGTTTTCTCCGTCTATTGCCAGCATTATAGAGGTCTCGTTTACACTGGCGTGACCCGTCAGATATCGGTTTTCGGCAAAGGTCAGTACCTTCTCTTTATCCTCCTCGGTAAGCTCGGGAAATTTCTGTCCGCCGCGAAGATCACGCGCAAGACGCTGTATGCCGTATTGAAATTCGTTTCTTGTGACGACCTTGACGTTATTTATTTTTCCTCCAACACTTCTCACGAACTCATCAAGCACAGCGCGGTTTCCGCCGTGTCCGTTGAGCAGCATCACTGTATCAAAGCCGTTTCTTCCTATCTCCGAGCAGAGCTCTCTCAAAAGCTCGAGCCTGAGCTCAAGAGACAGATCGATGCTTCCCTTCCACATATGAAGCCCGGGAACGCTCCCGAAATAAAGTCCGCTGAAAACAACGACCTCCTCAAGCCTCGCCGCCTCAAGAGCAATATAGGTGCAGGTCTTGGTATCAGTACCAACAGGCAGATGCTGACCGTGCATTTCAAGACATCCGACAGGCAGTACACAGACTCCTCCCGACCGCTCTATAGCATCGTCAAATTCCTCTTCTCTAAGATCCTCCCAGCGCATTTTCTCCCTCCGAAACAAACTGATCTTATTATAGTCGATTTAAAAGGATATGTCAAGAACCGATTAACTTTTCAGTTTAAAACCGTTGAAATGATAAAAAAAGTGTGATATAATTTTCTTGATACCATTTTCGAAATTAAGGAGTTACGTTATGAATACGATAAATGATTTTTCGAAGCTGAAATACGGAACGTTCATACACTTTGTTACAGATCTTTCGATATTTTCCGACGGCAGAAAGCCTTCTAATGTGGACGAGGCAGTAAATTCATTTGACGTCGAAGGATTTGCCGACACAATAGAAAAAATGAAGGTTCAGTATGCGATCCTCACCTCGTGGCATTATAATATGATCCCCCTCTACCCGAGTGAGGTCACAGACAGGTGGCGCGCGAAGAGGAGTCCGAGAAGAGATCTGCTCGGAGAGATGATCGACGCTCTCGCCGCGCGTAACATAAAGGTGATACTTTATACCCACCCTCGCGACGGTCACGATTTTTCCGACGAGGACAGAGAGCTCACGGGCTGGGGAAAGGGTCACAAGGATAACGATCTCTCCGCTCCCTCTCCCGATACATTTGACTACAAAAAGTGGAATTTGTATATAAAGGAGCTCTACACCGAGCTTGCCGAAAGATATGCCCCAAGGCTTTTCGGATTTTATACCGACGGCGCAGGTCCGTATAAGGGAAAAAAGCCTCGGTTCGAGGAGAATATGCAGGTAGTCGACTATCTTATGATACGCGACATTATGAAATCTCACAACCCCGCTCTCATAATGATACAGAATTATTTCGGATACATCTTCTCAAACGATCACGCAATGCCCGAGGGATATTTCGGCTATGAGGAGTCTGTTTCCTTTGACTCCGACCTTGTTCCCGCCGCTAAGAAGGCACTTGCTCTCTGCTCCTTCAAGGACGGCTGGTTTCCCCAGTCGGTCAGCGCCGATGAGCGTGACATACTTCTGGCTACCGATGAGGATATGGCGCGACTTACGATATTTAACGCCTCCTGCACCTCTGGCGGCGGAACAGTATGGGCGTGCGGTCCGTATGCCGAGGGAAATGTGTGGCAAAACGGTGTTCCCTCTCAGATGGAAAGAGTCGGACGGATACTCTCGAAATACCGCGAATCTGCTCTCGATTGCCGCGTCGGTCTCGCATATCCCACGGTTTCGGGCGACACCTTGATGGAAAAAGGCTATATATTTTCGACCTCATCTCCTGACGGAGAGTTTGAGTATCTGCACCTTATGATGAAAGAGCCGACATACACAATAAAGCTCGGAGAGACGGCTGACGCATCTTTGCTCTCCTCGCCTTGCTCACTCACAGAGGGACTGTCGGTGACCGACTTCCAAAAGACCGACACAGGCTATAAGCTGACTCTTGACGGCAAATGGAATAAGGTTGACAACGTTATAAAGCTAAAAAGAACTCCTTCAATTCAAGCTATCCAAGCTCATTGGATAAATGATACAGACAAACGGATACGCTATGAGGGAGAATGGACCTACTGTCATCTTACAAGAGAGTCGAGAGAATCGCTCGGCTGCTTTGAGAGCGATCTCCACAGAGCCAAAGCAAAGGGAGCTTCCCTGTTCCTCGCCTTTGAGGGCTCTTTCGCCGAGATATTTGCCCACACCCACCCCGAGGGAGGCTGTGCCGAGCTATACGTTGACGGAATAAAGATAGCCGATCTCAACACCAAAGGAGATAGCTCCAAGGGACGCGTCCCGATCTTCAAGACCGCTGACCTTTACGGCGGTTGGCACACTGTATATATCGTTCTGACAGAGAATTCTGTTTTTGATATCGACGCAATTAAAATTTATGATTAATAACCGAAAAGAGGTAAGAGAAATGGTAAAGCATATGATCGTTTGGAAATTCAAAGAGGAGATCACCGACAAGGCTGCTCAAGCGGAAAAGATCAAAGTCGCCCTCGAAGACCTTGTGGGAAGGATCGACGGACTCATTGAGATGAAGATAATCACAGAAAAGCTTTCCTCATCCTCAGGAGACCTTATGATGGACTCGACCTTTTCAGACTATGCAGCTCTCGAGGCATATCAGGCGCACCCCCTGCATAAAGAGGTGGCTAACGGTCTTGTACGCCCCTCAATGTCAGCTCGGCTCTCATTGGATTACGAGGTCTGAAAATTATGAAGAATATTCGTCTGGTTTACGACACAGTTATGGAAAACGTCTGCCAAGAGATAGTTGGCAAGGAAGAGGTTATAAAGCTTGCCGTGATATCCCTGCTCTGCGGTGGACACATATTACTTGACGATGTTCCCGGAACAGGAAAAACCGTTCTTGCAAAGTCCTTTGCTAAATCCCTCTCTCTTGATTTTAAGCGTGTTCAATGCGTTCCCGATATGCTCCCCGCAGACCTGATAGGAGTGAATTTTTTTGATATGAAAAGGTCGGAATTTCGCTTTGTGCGCGGACCTGTATTTACCAATATCCTTCTCGCCGACGAGATAAACCGAGCTATGCCCAAGACACAGTCGGGACTTCTCGAATGTATGGAGGAGGGTCAGGTATCACTTGAAGGTATAACCTATGCACTTGAAGATCCCTTTATGGTAATAGCAACACAGAATCCCGTTGAAACTAAGGGAACGTTTGAGCTCCCCGAGGCACAGCTGGACAGATTCCTTATAAAAACCTCAATGGGGTATCCTACCCACAGCGAGAGCGTCGAAATGCTTTCAAGAAAGATATCCTCTTCAGAAACTAAACAGGTTACGTCACGCAGACCTCGAAACAATA
>SVSX01000037.1 GCA_015064085.1 Oscillospiraceae bacterium
CTCCGCTACGCTCCGTTCGGCTTTCCAAAGCAATTTACTGTAATTCAAAATGTGTATACCATGTCCTTACACAAATTGTTTACAATGTTACTCTTGACACACCGGTCGCCCCTACAATGTCGCGGGTTATAAAACAACTGAAAGGCATTATTACAAAACAAGCTGCGGGAAGCATTTGGCAAAAATCGTTCCACGATCACGTTATCCGAAACCGAGAAGACTACGAAGAACATTTGCGATATATCTATGAAAACCCACTCCGTTGGCACTACGACGAAATATATACAGAAGAATAAGTGGTATGGGCTTTGCCCAACGCGTTTGTAATACAAATGCGAAACTGGCGATAAATAGGAGAATAACAATGATTGAGAAATCATGTGGAACGATACCGTACACGATCAATAACGGAACGATTTATTACTTGCTTGTAAAAGCAAAAGATGATGGGTATTGCGGTTTTCCAAAAGGTCATGTTGAAGCAAATGAGTTTTTGACGGACGCGGAAACCAAAGCTTTTTTCTTTTAGTCATTTCTTTTGCTCATAAAATAAAATTACCACAAACCGTTTTATCAGTCTGTGGTAATTTTTTGTTACGGTAAATTTTCCGATAGGAACATCACCCATTGCCGTTGCGGAGCTTTTTTACTTTTTGGGTATAGCGTAAAGGTTGAGATCCCACGCAGGGATGTATCTGAATTTTCTCAAATACAGATCATAATTCGGGAACTCCTCAGCTATCGTAAGGGGAAGCGAAAAGATATCTTCGCTTCGGTGGTACAGTGAAACGAGAAGAGAGGGTGAGAAACGTCGTATGCATTCGGCGGAGCCTTTTATTGCCTCGGCTTCAGCCCCCTCAACGTCATATTTAATATAGTCAAGACGGGGCGGCATATTTTTAAAGATGATATTGTCAAGGGAATTTGCCTTGACCTCGGTGAGTTTGGCTGTTTTTTGGTTGGCAGACTTATCTCCGACTCCCGAGTTTCGGTTGCCCTCGGCACCAAAGGAAAGCGTTTCTTCCTTTGACCATGCCGCCAGATTGAAGGGAAGTACCTCAAACCGTTCCTCTGCGGAGGCATATTCCGAGAGCTTTCTGAAATTCCTTCTGTCGGGCTCAAAGGTGTATATCCTTTTCAGGCTCGGCGCAAAGCGCGAAAGCTCCCTTGCGGTATCTCCGTTATACGCGCCAAGGTCGGCTGTATATTCAAAATTTTCGGCGCGTAAAAGCTCGTTGTAAGCCTCGTCAGGGGTGGTGTTGCAGTTAAGCAGATAATCAATTTTGCCGCTTAGTTTATAGGATATAACGCTGTCGTAAACCAATTTAGAATGTTCGTCGCAGAAAAGCTCACGCGCCGCCGAGAGCTCGCCTTTGCGAGCTTCACAGAAATTGCTGTCAAAAAGCTCGGCACCGTGAACGGGCACGTCGGGGGCATATAATTCTGTCTCGTTTGCGACGTTTTGAATGGTTTCTATAACGCTCGGCAAGCTCGACGCGAAGGACAGAAGGACAATAAAATTGCCGCCCCCGTATTTTTCCTTTGCCTCTGAATAGGAGAGAACACGTTTCCCGTGAAAGCTGTGACCCCTCACAAATCCGTCGCTTGCAAAAAAGTCAGCGACCTCGATGCCCTTATCCGCGCACACGCTAAGTATTTTGTCGGCGCCGTTGCCCATGCCGTACATAACGATGGGCTTGTCCGCTTGCTGTAAGTATTTCCAGAGATCGCTTGTCATGATTTTATGGGCTGCTTAAACTCAAGAAAGCTCTTGGCATTGTTGTAGAAGATGTTTTCACGCTCACTATCGGTAAGATCAAGCCTCATGAACAGCTTAAGCTCGTTTTCGGCATGCATGACGGGGTAGTCGGTTCCGAACATCAGCCTGTCGCTTCCCAGCATCGAGACAAGCTCGTTTGCCTTTTCCACAGGCATAGCCCACAGTGCGCTGGAGGTGTCGAACATTATGTTGTCGCCACCGCATTTTGCAAGCTCGTGGGACTCATCCCAAGCCTTGTAGCCTCCGAAATGTGCGGCAATGACCTTGAGCCTTGGAAATTCCTTCATTATTTTAATAAGTCTTTGAGTTTCAGAAAAACGGTACTGAGGACGGTCGTCGCCCATATGAAAGTAAATAGGGAACTCTCCCTGCGCCAAAGAGTACAGCTCGTACATTTTCGGATCGTCGATATTTACACCTTGAATATCCGGGTGTATCTTTATTCCCGTAAGGCCGAGAGTCTTGATGTGGTCAAGCTCGGCGGCGAGATCCTCGCAATCCTGATGTATCGCACCGAATGCCGCCGCTTCAAAGCCTCTCTCCAGCATGCCGTCGAGAGACACCTTGGCAAATTCGTTGACCTTTTTGACCTGATGGGCATTGGTTGCCGACGAGAGCATGAGCATACCGCAAACGCTTGCTTTTTTGGAGCTTTCGGCAAGATCGTCTGCCGTCCCGAGGCCTTCACAGGTAAACTCGTAAAATTTTTCAAGAGCGACTTTTGCCTTGGCGGCAATAGCGTCGGGGTAGATGTGGGTGTGTATGTCGATTATTTTGTACATTTTATTTTCCTCGATTATTGACATGTCATGTATTTACTGGTATAATATTACCGTATTCAATGCCGTGATGCGGCGGAAAGGATGAAAAATATGGATTGCTTGTTTTGTAAAATAATCAATGGAGAGATACCCTCCGCAAAGGTATATGAGGATGAGTACGTCTATGCCTTTAAGGATATAAATCCTCAGGCACCGGTACACGTTCTCGTTGTTCCCAAGACTCATATCTGTTGCGCGGACAAAATAGCGGCGGAGAACAGCGTAAACGTAGCGAAGGTATTTGAAGCGATACCCAAGATAGCTTCCACCCTTGGCTTGACAAACGGTTACCGCGTTATAAATAATTGCGGAGAGGACGGTTGTCAGACAGTAAAGCATATACATTTTCACGTTCTCGGCGGCAAGAAGCTTCCCGAGACTATGGCTTAAAGCAATTGGCTGCGGCATTTCCCAAGAGGGGGAGAGCCGCAGCCGATATTATTATTTGATAGCAAATTTATTATAAATTGCTTTTACTGCGGCTTCAAAATCATGCTCTTCTACGGCGATGATGATATTGATCTCGCTGGAGCCCTGGTCGATCATGCGGATGTTGATGTCAGCCTCGGATATAGCATCAAAGATCTTTGCGGCAGTACCCTTGACCTTGACCATGCCGCGTCCAACGACGGCGATAAGTGAAAGATTATCCTCCACCGACAGACACGTGGGCTGCATCTTGCGGGCGATGGTGGTGAGGACCTTATCTCTGTGAGGCTCGAAATGCTCGGTGTTGAGGACTATGCTCATAGTGTCTATTCCCGAGGGCAGATGTTCAAATGAAACCTCGTTTTCTTCAAGTATTTCAAGAGTGCGGCGGCCGAAGCCGAGGGTCGAGTTCATGTTGTCTGCCTCAATAGTGATAGAAGTAAAGCCCTTCTTTCCGGCGATGCCCGTGATAACGTGCTTACTGTCGTAGTTGTCAGTGGATGCAACGATCATAGTGCCTTTTTCGTCGGGGCAGTTGGTGTTTCTTATATTTATCGGGATACCCGCTTTTTGGACCGGGAATACAGCATCCTCGTGAAGTACGGACGCTCCCATGTAAGAAAGCTCACGAAGCTCGCGGTATGTGACGGTCTCGATGGTGTCGGGATCGTTGACTATTCTGGGGTCAGCCATCTTCATTCCGGAAACGTCGGTCCAGTTTTCGTAGATATCTGCATTTGCGGCTCTCGCGACCAAAGCGCCCGTAACATCGGAGCCGCCGCGTGAAAAAGTCTTGATCGTGCCGTTGGGCATAGAGCCGTAGAAGCCGGGGATGACCGCATGCTCGTGGAGCTTAAGCTCTTCAGCGAGCATTGAGTTTGTGTACTCCTCGTCGAAGGTGCCGTTTTCCTTAAAAAATATAACGTTTTCGGCATCTATAAAGTCGAATCCAAGATATTTGGCAAGGATTATAGAGTTGATGTACTCACCCCTGCTGGCGGCGAAATCCCGACCTGAGTGAGAGAGCATAGCGTTCTTGATATATTCAAGCTCGCCTGAAATATCAAAGTTGATACCGAGATCTTTGATGATGCCGTTGTATCTGTCCTTGATGACTGCATATATCTCATCTATGTTTTCTCGGTTTTTGATCATTCTGTAGCACTGATAAAGCAGATCTGTGACCTTGATGTCATCCTTGAAACGTTTTCCGGGAGCAGACGCAACAACGTATCTGCGGGAAGGATCGGACTTGATGATATCCGCTACTCTTTTGAATTGTTCAGCGTCGGCAAGGGAAGTGCCGCCGAATTTTACCACTTTAAGTGCCATTGTAAAACCAAACCTTTCATCATAATAAATACATACAATATTATATGTCTTTTTCAAGGCTCTGTCAAGGAAAATAATAAATTTTTATATATATTTGTCAAATAAAACGAGATGCAAATTATAAAAAACAAAAACTTGTGCATTTTTTTGAGGCAAAAGTGATTTTAACTCTTGTTTTTGAGGGGGAAATGTGATAAAATCAATATGCGTGATGATATCAGAACAAGAAGAAAGGCATGGTTAAAAAATGAAAGAGAAGAAATTATCGGAAAAAGCGGTATGCTTTGGAGGAGCGGATATATTGCTCCCGGATTTTAATAAATATAACGGAACGAAATGGGCGACTATCGCGTGCGACCAATTTACAAGCGAGAGAGAATATTGGGAGGCTGCGGCAGAGATTGTGGGTGACGTGCCGTCAACCCTTGCGCTGATGATACCCGAGGTCTATCTTTCCGAGACGGCAAAGCGTATCCCCTCGGTACATAAAGCAATGAAAGAATATCTGGCGGACGTTCTGTATGAGCATAAGGATGCTATGATATATCTTGAGCGAGTACAGTCCGACGGCAGAGTCCGCCGCGGGCTTATCGGCGCGGTTGACCTTGAAGGATATGACTATAACAAAGGAGCGCAAAGTCCCATAAGGGCTACCGAGGGTACCGTAATTGAAAGGATACCTCCAAGAGTAGCCGTGAGACGCGATGCGGAGCTTGAGCTTCCTCACGTAATGCTGCTTATCGATGACAGTGAAAAAACTGTGATAGAGCCGTTGGCGAAGAAGGTCGGAGAAATGAAGACGGCATATGACTTTGACCTTATGCTTGGCGGCGGCCATGTTAAAGGATATTTTGTTGATAAGGATGACCGTGAAAAAATTTATTCCGCTCTTGAGAAGCTGTCAAGCGCTGACTCAATGACCGAAAAGTACGGTAACGCAGCTATCGCGCCCTTGCTGTTTGCGGTGGGCGACGGAAACCATTCTTTGGCATCTGCGAAAGCGGCATACGAAGAGGTAAAATCAAAAATAGGGGTTGAAGCGGCGGCGACTCATCCGTCCAGATATGCACTTTGTGAGGTCGTGAATCTTCACGACGAAGCGCTGGATTTTGAACCGATATACAGAGTCGTTTTTGGCGCGGATGCTGATGAGCTGATCGCGTCACTCAAAAAATATGCCGCCGAGCTTAGCGGCAACGGTCAAGCACAAAGGGTAAAATGTATCATTGGAGACAAAGAGGAAGAAATACTTTTTGCGGATCCCGTGCAGCAGCTGACCGTCGGAACGCTTCAAAGCTTTCTTGACGATTATGCCAAGAGCCACGAAAAAACAGAGATAGATTATATCCACGGAGAGGACTCTCTTCGTGCCCTTGCGTCCAAGGATGATGTTGTTGGATTTTTGTTTGACGGAATGTCAAAGGATGAGCTTTTCAGAACGGTCATATTCGACGGTGCGCTCCCCAGAAAGACGTTCTCCATGGGGCATGCCCGCGACAAGAGATATTATCTTGAATGCAGAAAAATAAAATAAAGTTTTGTGGGAGTATCAAGCCGAGGACAGACTTGATGCTCCCGCTTTTTCTTCCGATAAATCGACAAAAATAAATTGAAACACCTTCCTTAAAGCGACAGAAAAAACGAAGACGAGGTTATATAATAGTAGCATAGATGTCCGGAGGTGAGGTTATGGGACAGGTGGTTTATGCCGACCTACTGTTTTTGATAGATTTCAGTATGGATTTTTTGTGCTTTTACATAACTGCAAGGCTGCTGCACCGCGATCTTAGGCTTTGGCGATGCTTGGCGGGAGCAGCTGTCGGCGGTATCTATTCGGTGGCGGCACTTTTTATACGTACAAATATGTTTTGGGGGATCGTAGCTGACCTTTCGGTGTGCGCCGTCATGTGCCTGTGCGCATTCGGAGTGCCTGACAGGAGCATGTACGGATTTTTTTTACGGACCTCGGTGTATTTTGGCGTTTCGGCAGGTCTTGGCGGATTCATGACAGCTATATACAGTATGCTGAACAGAGTTAATATTGAGTCCGAGGACTTTTCGAATGTCGAAGACGGCGTGTCGGTTTGGATGTTTGGACTTATGGCTTTGATATCGGGGATTGCCACGATGTTGTGGGGAAGATTTTTCAAGAGCGTGTCGTCAGTCAGCGTAGCGGACGTTGAGATCACCTACGAGGGGAAAAGCATATCGGTCAGAGCTTTTGTCGATACAGGGAATATGCTGTCGGACCCTATCAGCGGTAAAGCGGTGATAGCGGTAGATAAACGAAAGCTGGAGCAGGAACGGATAATAAGCAGAGAGAGCCTTGAGGGAGCGATAAAACGAAAAACGGACGGTATGTCATCACGCGAATGCCGACGTGTCAGACTTATACCCATGGAGACAGCCTCGGGAAGCTCAATGTTGGTCGCCTTTGAACCCGATAGAGTCACAGTTACCGTGTCGGATAAGGGAAAAGAACGAAAAAAAGCAGAGGTCCGCGCTCTTTTTGCTCCGATAGAGCTTTCACTGCCTGCCGATAAAATGGCGGTGGGATGCAGTGCGTTGCTGCCGCAAGAGCTCGTGATATAACGTAATTATTTTGAAAGGAAAAGGTAATGTTTATGTTAGCTATAAAAAGATTATCCGAAAAAATAAATCTGATTAAAATGAGACTGTTCGGGAAAAAGGGGATATACTATATAAACGGCCCCGACGTGCTTCCCGCGCCTCTTTCCAAGGAAGAAGAGGCGAGAGTCATTTCGTCCATTGACCTTGATGATAACGCAAGAAGTATACTTGTGGAGCATAACCTCAGGTTGGTCGTATATATAGCAAAAAAATTCGAAAATACGGGCACGGGGATCGAGGACCTTATCTCCATAGGCACAGTTGGACTTATCAAAGCTATAAATACGTTTAATGCCGACAAAAATATAAAGCTTGCTACCTACGCGTCGAGATGTATAGAAAACGAGATACTTATGTATATACGAAAAAACAGCAATCATAGGTGCGAGATATCCATTGACGAGCCGCTTAACGTGGATTGGGACGGGAATGAGCTGTTGCTGTCAGACGTTCTCGGAAGCGAAGAGGATGAGGTGACATACGAGTTTGAGATACGGGAGGAGCGGAGAAGAGTCAGGGAAGCTGTCGCGTCACTACCCGAGCGTGAACGGGATATAATTGAGATGAGATACGGGTTGGGTGGAAAGCGAGAAATGACCCAAAAGGAGGTCGCTGACGCTATGGGTATTTCACAATCCTACATTTCGAGACTGGAAAAAAGGATAATTTTAGACTTAAAAGAAAAAATAAGTTAAATTTTTTATTTTTTTTCAAAAACCTATTGCAAAATTAAAAGAAACATGATATAATCAAGCGTAATGCGAAATTAACCTGAAAAGTGAGGTGTAAACAATGAAATCCGGAATCCATCCTAATTACGAGACCGTAACGATTACGTGCGCGTGCGGCGAGACCGTAACCACCAGATCAACAAAAGGCGGAGATATTAAGGTTGAAATTTGTTCCAAGTGCCATCCTTTCTACACCGGCAAGCAGAAGTTTGTAGACAGCGGCGGACGTGTAGATAAGTTCAAGAAGAGACTTGAAGCAGGCAAATAATTTGGATCATAGTACCTATAATTCTGTACTTTATTTGTGCAAAGGGGCAGGTGCGCGTAAATTTCGTGCGTCCTGTCCCTTTCACGTTATTTGAAGGCGCATGAACGAGCAGAGAAAGGCAGGATTTCATTAAAACATGGAAGAGATAGTAAAGAATAAAAACGAGATACAGTGCCGCGCGGTGCTGGTTGGTATAGAATGCGATAATGAAGAGCGTGAGGAGGTCGAAAAGAGCCTCGACGAGCTGGAAAGGCTTCTCGATACAGCCGGCGGAGAGACCTTTGCCCGAGTGGTGCAGGCAAAAAGCTCTCCCGATCCGAGAACGCTTATAGGAAGCGGTAAGGTCAAGGAGATATGTCAGCTTTGCAAGGATAACCGTATAGAGCTGTGTGTCTTTGACAGTGAGCTTTCGCCGTCACAGATAAAAAATCTTGAGGACGGTCTTGACGGCATAAGAGTCATAGACAGATCTATGCTGATACTCGACATCTTCGCCCTTCATGCCACAACGGGTGAGGGAAAGCTCCAGGTAGAGCTTGCTCAGCTTAAATATACAGCCCCAAGACTCATAGGAAAGGGAACAGAGATGTCGCGTCTCGGCGGAGGCATAGGAACCCGCGGTCCCGGCGAATCGAAGCTTGAAAGCGATAAGCGCCATATGAAGCGCCGCATAGTCGCCCTTGAAGAGGAGCTTCGCATCCTTGACAAGAACCGTATGACCATGAGAGCATCGAGAGATAAGAGCGATATAACCAAGGTGGCGATAGTAGGGTATACAAATGCCGGTAAATCCACCTTGTTGAACAGACTGACCGACGCGGGAATACTCGCCGAGGATAAGCTGTTCGCGACTCTTGACCCCACAACGAGAAAATACAGCTTGCCCTGCGGCGAGAGCGTTCTGCTCACCGATACCGTCGGATTTATCAAAAAGCTACCCCATCATCTGATAAAGGCTTTTAAATCCACTCTCGACGAGGCGGTTTTTGCCGATGTCCTTATGATAGTTATAGATGCCTCCGACCCTGAATATTCAACACAGCTTGCGGTGACTGAGGAGCTTCTTTCGGAGCTCGGCGCGGGTGGAAAGCCTACGCTGTACGTTTTTAATAAATGCGATAAAAATGCCGAGGAATTGCCGAGCATTGGCAGTGTTTCGGAGGGAGACAGCGTCATCTATATTTCCGCAAAAACGGGCAGAGGAGTGGACGAGCTTGTGACTCGGCTGGAGGAGCTTGTCATGGCAGGCAAGAAAAGAACGGTGTTCAATATTCCCCACAGCGAGCAAGGGGCGGTAAATCAACTTTATAAGATCGCCTCCGTTGAAAGCGTTGAGTACGGAGCGGAGTTTGTCACCGTTACCGCCATGGCAGATGCTAAGGCTCGCGGAATGATGAAAAGATATCTTGCTGAGGCAGAAAGCGTATCAGATGATACAGAATTTGAAGATTGACGGTGCGGAAGGGCAAAACATCATGAATGACGAAAGAGTAACTTATACTACGATAAAACACGAGGCGGTTGCCGAGTTTGAAGAGAAAAGATCGCTGTTTATAGGTCACGCAAAGCCTGTTAAGACCGAGGAAGAGGTGGCGGAATTTATAAAGGAAAAGAAGCGGGAGTTTGCCGATGCAACACATAACGTCTTTGGTTATATTATAAAAAACGGTATCTGTGCCCGCTATTCCGATGACGGCGAGCCGCAGGGAACCGCAGGGATGCCTGTTCTCGATACTATTCGAAAATCGGGGGTGTCGGATGCTTGCGTAGTCGTAACTAGATACTTCGGAGGTATCCTTCTCGGAGCGGGAGGACTTGTCAGAGCCTATTCGAACGGAGCGAAGATCGCCCTTGAAGCGGCAGAGATAATAACCTATGAGCGCTATGCCATCATGTCGGTCAAGGCATCTTATTCCGACTATCAAAAGCTACAGCCTCTTTTGTTTAAGGCTATGGCAGTCATTGACGATACCGAGTTCAGCGACAGCGTCACGGTGGTGTTTGCCGTGAAGGAGTCTGCCGCTCTGCCCTTGTCTGAAAAGATAAACGAGACTACCTCGGGCAGAACCGAGACCGTCAGCCTCGGAACAAGATTTGATTACAGGTGAGACCCTTAAAGGGCTTTCGGGACCTAACGCATAAATAAATTCGGCAGAGAAACGCGCTTTTTCTGCCGATTAGTACAGATATGAGCTATCCCCGACAGATTTTAACAGTCTGTCGGGGTATGTCTTTTGGGAGAACGACCTTTTCTCGCCTTTTTTTGCCATGCTGTGCCTGTAAATCGTGAAAATAATAAAAAAATAAATATTTTATAAAAATAAAAAAGAAAAAGAGTATTTTGCAAGAAAAAAGCGTATATTATATGTGCTGAAAAGATCGTCGGTATCGTTGCCGACAGTAAAATTCAAATGATGGAGGGGTGCTTCAATGAAAAACGCAAGACCGCACAATATTTTTCTGGAAAGAGAGAATGAAACGCTTTCGGAGTACGCCTTTAAGACGGCTGATACTAAGGGCAGAGACGTATATGAGGAGCCGTGTCCAACAAGGACGGAATTTCAGCGTGACCGTGACAGAATAATCCACTCACAGTCATTCAGAAGATTGATGAATAAGACTCAGGTGTTCCTTGCTCCCGCCGGTGACCATTACCGCACCAGGCTTACACATACCCTTGAGGTTACTCAGATAGCCCGTATTATTTCCAGAGCCTTGAGGCTTAATGAGGACCTCACTGAGGCGGCGGCACTCGGTCATGATCTCGGTCACACCCCATTCGGCCATGCGGGAGAAACAGTGATGCAGAAGTGCTTTTCTCCCGAGTTCACTCACTACCGACAGAGCATCCGCGTGGTTGAAAAGCTTGAAAAGAACGGCAAGGGCCTTAATCTTACACATGAGGTCAAGGACGGAATACTTAACCACACTGGAAAAAATATGGCGTCTACATTAGAAGGAATAATTGTCAAGTATGCAGACAGGATAGCCTACATAAATCACGATATAGATGATGCGCGTCGCGCGGGAATACTGACCGTAGAGGATATTCCCAAGGATATCCGAGAGATACTCGGGGACGGTCACAGCGCGAGAATAAATACAATGGTAACGTCTGTGATAAGGGCAAGTGAAAATAAAAATGAGATAACGATGCTCCCCGAAGTCAATGAAGCTACGAATAAGCTCAGAGCGTTTCTGTTTGAAACCGTATATCTTAACCCTACAGCTAAGGGAGAGGAAAACAAGGCGATGGAGCTTTTGGCGGCGCTTTTTGACTATTTTGTAAAATATCCCGAAAAGATGCCGGAGCAGTATATACGCAACCTTGACAGCGAGCCTGTCGAGCGGTGTGTGTGTGACTATGTTTCGGGAATGACCGACAGATATGCGATAGATCTGTATAACGAGCTGTTTATCCCGAGAGTGTGGAGGGGAAGAGCTTGATACCGAGAGAGATTGTAGAAGAGATAATACACAGAAACGATATTGAGGAGGTCATTTCATCTTACGTTACTCTGAAAAGAGCGGGCTCGAATTTTTCGGGACTGTGCCCCTTTCACAGTGAGAAAACCCCCTCCTTTACCGTATTTTCATCATCAAAAAATTTTTACTGCTTCGGTTGCGGAGCTGGCGGCGATGTTATAACTTTTATAATGAAAGCCGAAAATCTCGATTATCCCTCAGCGCTTGAATTTCTCGCTCGACGGGCGGGAATAACTATTCCGAAAAACGGACAAGCCGAGGAGCGCGGCATTTCGAGAACAAGAATATACGAAATGAATCTTGCCGCGGCGAAATTTTTCAGACAATGCCTTTTTGACCCGGCTCACGGTGCCGAGGCGCTTGATTATCTGGCAAATAAGAGAAGACTGTCGGGGGCTGTAATAAAGCATTTCGGACTCGGATATTCGCCCAATGATTTCGGAATGCTCACCTCGCATATGAAGAGACTCGGCTTTACCGACGAGGAACTGATGGTGGGTTTTTTGTGCGGAAAAAGTCAGAAGAACGGTCGCCTGTATGACTACTTCAGAAACAGGGTAATGTTTCCCATTATCGACGTTTCGGGAAATATAATCGCGTTTGGCGGCAGAGTTATGGATGATTCAAAGCCGAAATACCTTAATACGTCGGATACTCCCGGATTCAAGAAAAGCAAAAATCTTTTTGCTCTCAATTATGCCAAAAAGAACTGCGCAGACCGACTTATTTTGTGTGAAGGATATATGGACGTTATCGCGCTCCATGCCGTCGGCTTTGAGAACGCGGTGGCGACACTCGGAACGGCAATAACCCCGGAACAGGCGAGACTTATCTCCAAATATACAAAAAGCGTCCTTATATCTTATGATATGGATGAGGCGGGAAGACGCGCCGCCGATAAAGCGATGAAGCTACTTTCCGACGTTGAGGTGGACGTAAAGGTATTGCGCATGAACGGAGCCAAGGATCCCGACGAATATATAAAGACCTTCGGCGCCGATAAATTCCGTCAGCTTATCGGAAAGAGCCAGAGCGGCTTTGAATATAAGCTTGACAGCGTCCTTTCAAAGTATGACACCAATATCCCCGAGGATAAGATCAAAGCCGCGGCAGAGCTTTGTAAGATAATCGCGGCGGTCTATTCGGGGGTTGAGCGCTCGGTCTATATCGCGACGGTGGCTGATAAGCTTGGACTGACCGCAGACGTTGTAAAGAATGACGTTGATCGCATAAGAGCGGGACTGATTCGCCAGTATAAAGCCAAGGAAGGGCAGGAAGCCCGTATGGAGGCAAGAAATATCGGAGATCGTATCAATCCCGATGCGGCGAAGAATGTTATGGCGGCATCAGCGGAGGAAGCTATTCTGGGGCTGATGCTTTTATATGACGATATGCGTTCTCGCGTCGTCAAAGGGGGCTCAAAGCTGACGGCAGACGATTTCTATACCGATTTCGGCAGAAGGGTATTTGAAGCGATAACCGAGCTTGAAGCCTCCGAAGGCGGATTTATGTATTCGCTTTTGGGTGAAAGGTTCACTACAGATGAAATGGGCAGGATACAGAGCATGGAGCAGAAGCGCCGACAACTGTCTACCAACAGCGCGGATGTCCTTGATTCTTGCATAATGACACTTAAAGCTGCCAAAGATAAAGAGAATGAGGAAAACGATTGGCGCGTGGCGCTCGCCAAAAAGCAAGAACAGCTAAAGAAAAAAAAGGAAAATAAAAATTAATATACATATTCGGGAAGGAAAAATTATGGATAGGGATAACTGGAACATTAATGACGAAATGAATGATTCGAATATTTTCGGGTCAAGCTCTTTTGAGGATGACGATCTCGATCTTCTGATTGAAAAGGATCTTGCCAAGCACGCTAATAAAGAGCCTAAGGAAAAGACAAAGGGCGGAGAAGAGCATAAGCTCGATATGAATGAGCTTATCGAAAAGCGTAAAAAGGGAACGCTGTCCGAGTCTGATATTGATGACGCTGTCGAGGAATTTGGATACGGAGTCGTTGATACCATATATGAGCTTGAGGATAACGAGATCGATCTGCCAAGCGATGACATTCTGGTTTCCGAGCTTGAGGATATTGAGCAGGAGGTCGAGCGCTTCGGCAGGGGAGAAAGCATGGAGCAGATGCTTGAGCAAGAAGGACTTGCTATAGATGACCCTGTTCGCATGTACCTTAAGGAGATAGGCAAGGTGCCCCTTCTTACCGCCAAGAGAGAAAGAGAGCTCGCTGAGCTTATGGCAGAGGGAGACGAGGCTGCTAAGGACGAGCTTGTTGAAGCAAACCTCAGACTTGTTGTAAGTATAGCTAAACGTTACGTTGGAAAGGGTATGTTTTTCCTTGATCTTATTCAGGAGGGCAACCTTGGACTTATGAAGGCAGTAGATAAGTTTGATTATACAAAAGGATACAAGTTCTCCACCTACGCCACCTGGTGGATACGTCAGGCTATTACAAGGGCAATAGCGGATCAGGCAAGAACGATAAGAATACCCGTTCACATGGTCGAGACCATTCACAAGGTGTCGCGGTATTCGCGTCAAATGCTCCAGGAGCTTGGAAGGGAAGCCACCGCTGATGAGATAGGCGAGAAGATGGGACTTTCGCCTGATAAGGTGCGCGAAATAATGAAAATAGCCCAGGATCCCGTATCACTTGAGACACCTATAGGCGAGGAAGAGGATAGCCACCTTGGCGACTTTATTCCCGATGAGGATACGCCTGCGCCCGCAGAGGCCGCATCGGCGACCATACTCAGAGAGGTCCTTGAGCGTCAGCTCCATACTCTCACTCCCCGCGAAGAGCACGTTATAAAGCTGAGATTTGGCCTTTATGACGGAAGGACCAGGACCCTTGAGGAGGTTGGAAAGGAGTTCAATATAACCCGTGAGCGTATTCGACAGATCGAAGCCAAAGCCCTCAGAAAGCTCCGTCATCCCAGCCGAGCCAGACACCTCCGCGGATTTTTGGATTGATGATTTTGTGAGGAAAAATATTGTGCAAAATAACGATATTTGGTGATGCTTTGTATTTAAATTTAACAGTAAAAAAACCAAACATCCAAAAACACAAATGCGGTTTTGTGACAATGTTACAAATGATGTTAAAGAATGTTAATTTGTATCGTCACCGCGTTTGAGTCCGATAAAAAAGTCCTTGACTTTTTTGAGGAAAAGATGTACAATTATGGTGTTAAAATATTAATTTAAGGAGAAAAACACACATGAAAAGAAGACTGATGTGCCTATTTTTGGGCATGATCCTCTTGCTTTCGATGCTTCTTGTTGGTTGCTCAGGCTCAGATGCAAGCGAAGAAGACATCGCTAATGCGACGATGAGAACAACGCAGACTCTTGTAGTTTATCTCATGAGCGAAAAAGAGGTCGATAAGCATACAGAGTACGCTATTGAGGACGAGATCAATAAGCTTACGAAGTCTAAATTCAAGACCCAGCTTGATCTTCGTTTCTTCACGGATTTTCAGTCGGAGGCTGAAGACAAAGAAGAGTACGAAAAAGAGATGAATGAGAAAAATTACTATAGAGTCGTCGAGGCAAAGCTGAAGGCTAAGGAAAAAGAGATTAAGGCTGCAGAGAAGGCGGCAAAGGATAAGAAAAAATACGAGAAGTGGCTTAGAGAATCCTGCAAGCAGGCGGGAGTATCGTATGTACCCGCTACAACGAAAAAGGTAGTTACCGAAGCGACGGAAGAGGAGACCCTTGTAAATGCGGAATACGGTATTATTGAGTACAAGTATCCGGAACCCGAAACGAATCAGATAGATATCTTCTATGTCGGCGGATATGACAGATACATGTCGTACATAGATGAAGATTGGCTTGCGAGACTTAACGACGAGATATCTACGTCCTCCAAGAAGCTCGAGGAGCATATACCTTATATCTATATGGAAAACATCAAGGAAGACGGTATCTACGGTATTCCTACAAACAGCGCAATAGGAACATATACATGGATGCTTCTCAATAAGGAGCTGATGGATGATTATTTCTATCCTGAATCAGAGGTGGATTACCTCCTTAATTCTGGCGGAAATACCATGGATGAGGATCTCTATAATTTCCTTAATGATGTAAATACATATGAAAGAGAAAATTATGTTCCGATAAAAGGAAAAAGCCTTGATCCCGTTAACGTGTTTTATTGGAGCATTGATCCCGAGACCCTCCGCTTTACCAACAGTGAATCTGTCTTTGGTGCGGTCTATACTCCCGAAAACCGTGTGGGCGACCCTGTAAAGGGAGTTAACCTGTTCGGCGATGCTAAGTATGTGAACCAGCTTAAGATGATAAAGCGCTTCGAGTTCGCCGGATTCTTTGAGGAGGAAGGCGAAGAGGATAAGCCCTTTGCTATGCAAGTCATAGAGGGCGGATACGAGATCTACGAGCAGTATTCGGACGAATATTATATCAAGATGATCGAGTGCCCCAGAGCGGGAGAGGATAACGTCTATAGCGATATGCTCTGCGTAAATATGCTTGAGGATAATATCTCCAGAACTATGGAAGTACTTACCTTTATCAACACTAAGTCTGAGCCCAGAAACATTCTTCAGTACGGTATTGAGGGAGAGAACTATTATATTGAGTCCGGAGTTCTTCACAGATTCAACTACTCTTATATGATGGATGTTAAAAAGACCGGAAACGTGTTTATGGCTCATCCTGAGGAAGGTCTGCCCGCAGACTATTGGAGCCAGTGGGTACAGCAGAACGAGGACGCAAAGGCATATCCTACGTTTGGATTCAGAGTTGGCTGGAGTAGCAACCTTGATGTTGATAAGCTGGTCAACCTTCAGAACCTCTACGTTGGTTATGAGCAAAGGCTTGATGCTTGCACGAATATTGACGAGGTTAACGCATTCTTCTCTCAGGCTGCGCTTGAGCTTTCGGAAAATGAAGATCTGAAATTCTCCAAAGAAGAGAATTATATACCCGAGGCGGGTCATGAAAATGATCCCATGCCTTTAATGAAGATATATATTGATTGGCTGAAGAACGAGCATAACTACGGCGGAAGCTAATATATTAAAGAAAAACAATTTTTGCGGGCTGTCGTGATTGCGGCAGCCCGATGTTTTAATACCAAAAGGATGAGAAAAGAGATTGGAATGAAAAGGTACGATTGCGTTATTTGGGATTTCAACGGAACGATACTTGATGACGTTGCTATAGGAATAGAAAGTATAAATGCTCTTTTGAAAAGGCGTGGAATGAAAAAAATATCGTCGGTAGAGGAGTACCGTGAGAGCTTTGGATTTCCTATAATCAAATGGTATAAAGATCTCGGTTTTGATTTTGAGGTCGAAGACTATGATGCTGTAGCAAATGAATGGATGTCGGAATACCTAAGCCGTGAGAAGAATGCCCCTCTGTGCCGCGGAGCCCTGGAACTTATGGAGCATTTTTATAATAAAGGCGTGTGCCAGGTCATAATTTCAGCCGCCGAAATAAATATGCTAAAAAGACAGGTTGAAGCTCTTAAAATTGATAAGTATTTTAATGAAATCGTCGGAAAGAGCGATATTTATGCCAGCGGGAAAAGCGAGATAGCGCAAAAGTGGCGTGCTCGTAATCCGGGCGATATGCTGTTCATAGGGGATACGGACCATGACCTTGAGACCGCTAAAGCAATAGAGGCCGATTGCGTTCTTGTTGCCTGCGGACATCAGTCTTACGAAAGACTTACCGCATTGGCTCGTGATGAGAAAATCAGGATTCCCGTTGTGAAACATATGGGCGATATCTTGTCGCTGTGATCAAAATATACTTCTGAAATCCATTTTTTCGTGTCGGGATAATTCTGTGAGAGAATTTATCAAAACCGCCTTGGCATGATCAAAATCTGCGTCATTGTAGTTTTTGAGATGGGCATGTAATTCATCTATGAGGCAGTTTATTTTGTTAAGCTCGGAGTAACTGAGCGTAAAAAAAGCAATTTGTTCGAAACGTTTCCAGCTGTTTTCGAAATTCTCCAGGCTGATTGGACAGCTTGCGTTTTCTGCTGAGGGGATCTCGGTCACCATGTCGATGAGATCCTCTGCTTGTGACGTTATAAAAACGGCGTTGAGAATAGTTGCTGATAATAATATAATGAAGAGAAGTGTAGCTATGATTAAATTTTTCATGTTGATCTGTTCCTGTTTCTTTTGGCTTCCTTGCTGTCCTTTATTGATATATATATATCGTCTGAATCATTGACCGTCATGAGAAAAACGTCTCGCATTGAGACCTTTTTCTTTTTTAAAAATGAAGACAGCCATTTGTCATTTTTTGATATTGCGTTCAGACCGTAGCTGTTGATCACGCCGTTGGAGATTATGATGTGAGATAATCCTTCGGGCGAAACCTTTATTCCGAGATCGTCGGCGCAAAGGGGGCGGTACTGCGGTTTGGGCAAAACGGTGATCCTTCCGTCCTGCTCCATTATTGCGTATTCGGCTTGTGATATATCCGTGATCCCGTTTTGACGAAGCTCGCTCATAAGTTCGTCTGTCGATATTCTGTTTTTTAACATTTCAGACTGTATAAGCTTTCCTTCTTTAATAAGATATCCGGGCCTTGAGGAAAAGAGGTTTTTTAGCCGAGGATTTATAATGAGGAGAGACGAGGATGTGACCTCAAATGTAGAAAGGATTATGATAGGAATTATTGCATTTATTAAAGGCATGTCGGGGTTTTCTATGGGGAGCGTCGCTATCTCTGACAGAATAAACGTGGTGACGAGGTCGGTGACCTCAAGTTGACCGATCTGACGCTTTCCCATTAGTCTCATAGCCGCGAGTAATAAAGCGTAGATGATCAACGTCCTTATAAATATTACTACCATATTTCACCGCCTTTTTTTATTTAGTGTTGCATGCTGTGAACGGAAAAATACAAAAAACTTTTAAAACAAGAAAACCTAAAAAACTTTTAAAAACCCACTTGACAAGAGAGGAGAAAGGTAGTATAATAGTGGAGCCGTTTGGAGCGGGGAGCGAAAGGAAGAGAAAAGAAGAGCGAGCCGCGAAAGAAAGTGAA
>SVSX01000038.1 GCA_015064085.1 Oscillospiraceae bacterium
ATCGTCATTGCCATGATATATTACCTCTTTATAGGATTATTTAGTATTGAGCTTACGGTTTATTGCCGATACGAGAGCGTTGATAGACGCGGCGATAATATCGTCGTGCACACCCGCGCCCCAGCTTATCTTACCGTCGTCAAAGGTAACGCTGACGTAGGTGACAGCCTTTGAGGTAGAACCGCTTGTGAGAGCGTGCTCGGTATAGGTAAGATTTGAGTAGGAAATACCAAGATACTTCTTGAAAGCGTTGCTGACCGCGTCAAGGTGTCCGTTACCCGATGCGGCAATGTCGATATGTCCCTCATTTGTATCAAGAGTGATTATAGCCTTCATTCCATCGGATTTTCTTACGAAATGATAGTCAACGACGGTCATAGGCGAATCGATGTTGACATATTCCTTGTAGAATATATCCTTGACCTCCTCGGGAGAAAGCTCCTTGTGAGAACGGTCCGAGTAGCCCTTGACGGTATATCCAACGTTTTCGCGCATCTTCGAAGGAAGAATATATCCGAAGTTGTGCTCGAGCAGGTAACCGATACCGCCCTTGCCCGACTGAGAATTAATTCTGATAACAGCCGTTTCGTATTCTCTTCCAACATCCTCGGGATCGATTGGTAGGTACGGAACAGTCCAATATCTGCAATCGTGATCCTCACGCCACTTCATTCCCTTTGCTATAGCGTCCTGATGCGATCCCGAGAAAGCGGCAAAAACAAGCTTACCCGAGTAAGGCGAACGGTCGTAAACGTGCATACGGGTCACTCTCTCGTAGACCTCGGCTATGTGAGGCATATCACCAAGCTCAAGCTTAGGATCGATACCCTGTGAGTACATATTGAGCGCTACAGTGATAATATCGACGTTACCCGTTCTCTCACCGTTACCGAAAAGTGTTCCCTCCACTCTGTCAGCACCGGCGAGGAGTCCCATTTCGGTGTCGGCAACCGCACAACCTCTGTCGTTATGAGGGTGAAGCGATATAATAACACTGTCGCGATACTTGAGGTTTTCGTGCATATACTCGACCTGATTTGCGTAAACGTGTGACATTGAATGCTGAACGGTTACGGGAAGGTTGATTATTGCCTTGTGATCGGGAGTAGGCTTCCATATATCAAGGACCGCGTTGCAGACCTCAAGGGCATATTCGGGCTCAGTACCCGTGAAGGATTCGGGAGAATACTCGAAGGTATATTTGCCTCCCTCTGCCTCGTTATACTTGTTGAAGAGCTCAGCGCCCTGAACCGCGATATCGATGATCTCTTCCTTGGACTTCTTGAATACCTGCTCACGCTGAGAAAGAGACGTGGAGTTATAAAGGTGGACGATCGCGTGTTTTACACCGCGAAGGCTTTCGAAGGTCTTCTTGATGATATGCTCTCTCGACTGAGTAAGCACCTGAACGGTCACGTCATCGGGAATAAGATCCTCCTCAATAAGTGTGCGAAGAAACTTATATTCGGTATCGGACGCCGCTGGAAATCCTACCTCTATCTCCTTAAATCCAAGCTCAACGAGGAGCTTGAAAAACTCAAGCTTTTCCTCAAGGCTCATTGGAACGATAAGTGACTGATTTCCGTCGCGAAGGTCCACGGAGCACCATATTGGAGCTTTGTCTATATAATTTTTCTTAGCCCATTTCATTTCCCCTGCGGGAGCGGGAAAATACTGTCTCGTATATTTGGTTACGTTGTTCATTTATCTGTCGCTTTATGTCCTTTCATTACGATTTCATTACAGCGCCCATATCAGCTCCGCTGACGAGCTTTGCGTATCTCGCGAGCCAACCGCTCTTTACGTTGGGCTCACGAGGCACGTACTCTTCTCTTCTCTTTGCGAATTCCTCGTCGCTGACCTTAGCGTTAAGAGATGCGTTCGGAATGTCTATCTCAATAATATCGCCTTCACGGAGAAGCGCAATGTTGCCTCCGTCTGCCGCCTCGGGGCTTACGTGACCGATAGACGCTCCGCGGCTCGCGCCCGAAAATCTTCCGTCGGTGATAAGAGCCACAGTTTTATCAAGCTTCATACCCGCAAGAGCGCTTGTGGGATTGAGCATCTCACGCATACCGGGTCCGCCCTTAGGTCCTTCATATCTTATAACAACGACGTCGCCGTGAACGATCCTGCCGTTATAGATAGCTTCAATAGCCTCCTCCTCGGAGTTAAAGACTCTTGCAGGGCCGCTGTGCTTCAGCATCTCGGGAGCAACGGCGCTTCTCTTTACAACAGAGCCGTTCTGGGCTATATTGCCCCAAAGGATCTGAATACCGCCCGTAGCGCTGTACGGATCGTCAATAGGTCTTATGGAATTCGTATCCTTTATGTATGCGCCCGCAACGTTCTCAGCAACCGTTTTTGTTGTTACCGTGAGAGCATTGCCGTCTATAAGTCCACGTTTAAGAAGCTCAGCCTGAACCGCGGGAATACCGCCTGCCATATCGAGATCCTGAATATGAGTAGGACCTGCGGGAGCAAGGTGGCAAAGATTCGGAACTCTGTCACTTGTTTTGTTAAAGAGGTCAAGGTCAAGCTTAACCCCCGCCTCGTTGGAAATAGCAAGGAGATGGAGTACGCTGTTCGAGCTGCATCCGAGTGCCATATCACAAGCAAGTGCGTTCATAAGAGATCTTTCGTTTATGATATCTCTTGCGCAGATATTCTTTCTTACAAGCTCCATAATAGCCATTCCCGCGTGCTTCGCGAGAATTATTCTCTTGTTGCTGACGGCGGGAATAGTTCCGTTGCCCGGGAGCGCTATACCCATAGTCTCGCAAAGGCAGTTCATACTGTTCGCGGTGTACATTCCCGCGCAGCTTCCGCATCCGGGACAAGCGCCTGTCTCGCATTCGTTGAGCTTACATTCGTCGATGATACCCGCTTTATACGCGCCAACAGCCTCAAAGAGCTTGGAAAGGCTTACCTCTTCTCCATCGTAATGACCTGCGAGCATAGGACCGCCGCTGCATACGACAGCGGGAATATTCATTCTTACGGCTGCCATAACCATACCGGGGACGATCTTGTCGCAGTTGGGAACGAGCACGAGTCCGTCAAGCTGATGCGCCATTGCCATAGTTTCGACACTGTCGCAGATAAGCTCACGACTCGCGAGTGAATACTTCATTCCGATATGACCCATTGCTATTCCGTCGCAAACGCCTATTGCGGGAATAAGCACGGGAGTCCCCCCCGCCATACGAATACCTGCCTTGACAGCGTCAGCTATCTTGTCAAGATGAATATGACCGGGTACTATTTCGCTGTGAGCGCTGACAACACCTATAAGAGGTCTTTCAAGCTCTTCTTTTGTATAGCCCATTGCGTAAAACAGGCTTCTGTTCGGCGCTCTTTCAGCGCCCTTTGTTACGTTATCGGAACGAAGTGACATAATTAGATTCCTTTCAAAATAAAGTTTTAACTTCTTTTTATTATTTTTCTTGTCGCTATTTTAACAACAGTTGATATAGCGGGAGAGACAACGAGATTTATTGAAAATTCGATTATAAAATTGATTCCTATAAGTCCTGTGATAATGTAGAGCATCACGTTTGTATCACCGCTCCACGCATAAAGAGTTTCGGTGAAAAATGTTGAAAGACCTATAATAAACAATCCCGTATTCATAATGGGGGCTGCAAGAGATGCAACTATAGAGGAAGCGAGAACTATACCGTCAGAGGGGGCTTTTCCCGCCATAGCTTTATAGATAAATCCGGGAACAACACCTGCGGCAATTCCCTTCACAAGGCAGATAAGCGCTGTGAGAAAAGGATTTATACCCCAGAGGATAAATCCGCCCGCGTCAACACCGCTCAGACACTGAATGATAACAACGATACCAAAAGCGCCTCCGATGATAGCTCCGCCACGAGGACCTGTCAGAATAGCGGCGACAACTATCGGAATAAGAACGAACGAGGGTGAAAAAGGACCTATCTTGATAAATCCCGCAAAGATCTGGAGAACTATTACAAGTGCGAGAAGCATTGCGAGTATGACCATATCAAGGATCTTCTTGTGTGAATTCTCTCTCATCTTGCTACCTCCAAAAGTACAGCCGTCTGTGCTGTCTTGATAAATAAAAATTTGAACATAAAAGTTCCTCCTTCCGAGACTTCCACTCGGTGCTGCCGTCCGCATGGGTACGGCGCTTAAAATTTATAATAAAGGCAGAGCCGATATTATCAAGCTTTAATTTCCTTTGATCTTTGATATATTGAGAAAAGCCCCTTGAGAGTAAGCTCCTCATCATACTGAAGATGATTTTTGCAAAGAGGGATAACGTATTTCGCGTACTCGCCTGTTATAACGCAATCAAGCTCGTCCGCGGGGATCTTCATCTCTCTTGCGAACTTAGCGACGAATCCGTCCAGCATCATAGCGTGTCCGAGAATTACTCCCGAGAGCACAGACTCCTGAGAATTTTTTCCGATCGCCTTTGTCTGAGCGGAATATGCAACGTTTGGAAGAAGAGCAGTCTTTCCGTGAAGAGCCTCGAGAGACATTTGTACTCCCGGGAAGATCGCGCATCCTAAGTATTCCCCGAATTTATTTATAGCTGAGACAGTGGTAACGGCGCTCATATCCACCACTACCGCTCCTCTCATTTTGTTTTCAATTTTCATTTTGGAAACTACCGCTGCGGCGTTTGCCACCATATCTCCACCGAGCTCGGCGGGAGAATCTATCTTTATAGGAAAGCCCGTTTTTACACCTGGTCCTACAAGCAAGGGCTGCTTCCCTGTAAATCTATTTACCACCTCGCAAACGGTGGTCGTAAGCTGAGGTACGACAGAGGAAACGATCCCTCCCTCAAGCTCACCGATATCAAATTGATTTTCTCTTATAATTGCCTTAGCTATCACATAGAGCTCGTCGACTGTCTTTGAGATATCTGTCGCGATCTCAAATCTGTAATTGACAGAAGAGGAGGCGCTGTCAAAAAAGCCCACGGAAATACGTGTGTTTCCAACATTTGCGGCTATTATCATAGCATTACCTCCTCTTCTCTTTTCGTTCGGGAGCAAATGCTCCCGAACGGTTGTCTATTTGATTATTTCTTGAGCCAGCTCATCATCTGACGAAGCTCTGCGCCCGTCTTCTCAAGCTGATGCTCACTCTCCTTGCGGCGTGTTGCAAGGAACTTAGCCTTTCTACCTGCGGAGAACTCCTGCATAAATTCAGAAGCGAACGTACCGTTCTGGATCTCCTCAAGAACCTTCTTCATCTCCTTGCGAGTTTCCTCGGTGATAAGTCTCTTACCTGTTCTGTAGTCACCGTACTCAGCAGTGTTGGAGATAGAGTATCTCATCATTGCAAATCCGCCGTTGTTGATAAGGTCAACGATGAGCTTCATCTCGTGGATACACTCAAAATAAGCCATCTCGGGCTCGTAGCCTGCCTCAACGAGAGTATCAAATCCAGCCTTCATAAGCTCGGTAACACCGCCGCAAAGAACTGCCTGCTCACCAAAGAGGTCGGTCTCGGTCTCTTCTCTGAAGGATGTTTCAAGAATACCTGCTCTGCCTGCTCCGATTCCGCTTGCGTATGCGAGAGCGTACTCCTTAGCCTTGCCTGTATAGTCCTGATGTACAGCGATAAGGCTAGGAACACCCTTGCCCTCCTGATACTGGCTTCTTACAGTGTGTCCGGGACCCTTGGGAGCAACCATGATAACGTCTATATTCTTGGCGGGCTGAATGAAATTGAAGTGAATGTTGAAGCCGTGAGCGAACATAAGAACGTCGCCGTCCTTCATATAGGGAGCTACCTGCTTATTATAGATGTCAGCAGCAAGCTCGTCGGGAACGAGCATCATTACGAGATCTCCCGCCTTTGCGGCATCCTCGATCTCCATAACCTTGAAATTGGGATGTGTTGCGGCAAAATCAGCAGCCTTCTGCCAATGTCCGCTTCCCTTTCTGAGTCCGACTACAACGTTGCATCCGCTCTCAGCGAGGTTCATAGAATGTGCGTGACCCTGGCTTCCAAATCCGATAACCGCAACTGTCTTACCGTCGAGAAGACCGATATTGCAGTCTGTGTCATAATACTTTGTGATCATTTTCTTTTCTCCTTATATTTTTTATTAATTGATTTCGTATGAAACAAGTCCTCTTTCAAGGGCTGTTGCTCCCGAGCGGCAAAGCTCGACGAGCTTAAAGGGCTTGACAGCCTCAAGGAATGCGTCTATCTTTGTGGGATCTTCGGTAAGCTCCGCGACAAAGCATCCTTGTGTATTATCAATAATGTTAGCGCCGAACTCCGCTATTATCTTTTTCAACTCCTCAACGTTTTCCTGATCCGACGAGAATTTTATAAGCAAAAGCTCACGGATAAGGCTGAACGCGGGTTCGACCGAAAAGATCATCTTTGTCTCAACGAGCTTTCCCGTCTGCTTCATTATCTGGCTGAAGGTTCTGCTGTCACCCGTTGTGACAACCGTAATTCTCGAGATATGAGGATTATCGGTGGACGAAACGGTAAGTGAATCGATATTGAAGCCTCTCTGCATAAACATTGAGCTGACTCTCGCAAGAACACCTGAGTTGTTCTGCACGAGAAGCACCATACACTGTTTCTTCATTTCGAGTCCTCCTTATTTGAATATCGTATCGTGAACGGTGAGACCTGAGGGTATCATAGGAAGCACCTTTTCTTCACGGTCTATCCTACAGTCGATCCAAACAGGTCCTTTGGCTTTCATTGCCTTTTCAATAGCTACTCTGAACTCCTCGGGCGTTTCGCAGAGATAACCCTCTCCCCCGAAAGCCTTGGCAACAGCCACATAATCGGTCTTTCTTTCGGGTTCACTTGAAGAAAATCTTCTGTCGTAGAAGGTCGCCTGCCACTGTCTTACCATTCCGAGCACTGCGTTATTCATAATAACTGTAACGACGGGAAGCTCATAGCTTACAGCCGTGCAGATCTCGTTCATATTCATATGAAGTGAGCCGTCACTTGTAAAATGAATGACCTTCTTGTCGGGATTTGCCACCTGTGCGCCAAGTGCCGCGCCGTATCCGTATCCCATTGTTCCGAGTCCTCCGCTTGTGAGGAAGTTTCTAGGCTTTACGTGGTGGAGATACTGTGCCGCCCAAAGCTGATGCTGACCTACGTCGGTAACGTAAATAGCATCCTCACCTGCCGCCTCGCAGGTCATATCGACGACCTGATGAGGTCTTAGAACGTCCTCGCTGTCCTCGGGAATATAGTCGTCTCTCTTCCACTTGGTGATATGCTCTGTCCAAGTGTCGTGAGTCTTAGGCTTTATGTATTTAAGAAGCTCAGTCAGAACCTCCTTAACGTCTCCCGTTATGCTGTAATCGGCAACGATTATCTTATTGATCTCACTTGGGTCTATATCAATATGGACGATACGGGCGTTATGACCGAACTTGTTGGCATTGAGCGCCACTCTGTCACTGAATCTTGTACCTATTGCGAGCATTACGTCGGCTCTGTTTGCCGCCGCGTTAGCCGAATAGCATCCGTGCATACCGATAAGTCCGAGATTATTTTTTTCGTTATATCCGAGAACACCTGCCGCCATAAGCGTATGTGCCGCGGGAATATCAGCTCTCTCGATAAGCTCACGAAGCTCAGCTCCCGCTCCCGATATTCTCACTCCTCCGCCAAAATAGATAAAGGGTCTTTCTGCGCGGTTGATAAGCTCGGCGACCTCTTTTACGTTTTTAAGCTTAGCCTTCGGGTTCGTGGGTACAACCTTTTCGGCGGGCTCAAAGGTGGTTTTGTTCGCCGTAATGTCCTTGGGAATATCTATAAGGACAGGTCCGGGTCTTCCGCTTGCGGCGATCTTAAACGCCTCTCTGACGGTGTCGGCAAGCTCCTCGACCTTTCTGACAACAAAGTTATGCTTTGTTATAGGCATTGTAATTCCCGCAATATATACCTCCTGGAAGCTATCGCATCCAATGAGGGGAGTTGGAACGTTTCCCGTGATCGCAACCATAGGAACGCTGTCCATATAAGCGGTTGCGATACCCGTTACAAGGTTCGTAGCGCCCGGACCGCTTGTAGCGATAACAACGCCTGTCTTTCCCGTTGATCGGGCATATCCGTCTGCCGCGTGAGCCGCGCCCTGCTCGTGGGCTGTCATATAATGCTTTATCTTGTCACTGTACTTGTAAAGAGCGTCGTATATATTCAGTACCGAGCCTCCGGGATATCCGAAGACGGTATCAACGCCCTGCTCGATAAGAACGTTTACGAGTATTTCCGAGCCGTTTAATATCATTTTTACCTCCGATTTCGCACCTCAGTGCGGAATTTTTTGTGTTACCTTAAATTCAAAAAGACCTTTATCTCTTCGTAAAAGAGACAAAGGTCAATGACTACTCTGCGGTACCACTCTTATTGCCCTTTTACGGGCCACTCTGCTTCACCTATCAGTGAATCGTCCTTGATAACGGAGACTGCCGTCCGCGTCTACACAGCCAAGAAGCCTTCAAGCGGATGCTGGGGGAGGAGATTCACTCGGTCACGCTACCGACTCGCATCATCCGTCGGCTTTCTGAAAGCTATCGCGAATTACTGATTCCCCTTTGTCGCAATAAAAATATTGAATTTATTTTATCACGAAATTATCCCTTTGTCAAGAAAAAATATTTATTTTTAATAATTTGATATATTTTGCACAGTTTTAGGTGGATCAGTTAAACTTTTTGAGTCATTCCGACTTAAATTTCAGCTATGACCTCGACCTCTGCCAAAACATTCTTTGGAAGCTGCTTTGCGGCAACGCAGGAGCGTGCGGGCTTTGACGTGAAATATCTTCCGTAAACCTCGTTGAAGGCAGCAAAATCAGCCATATCGGCAATAAAGCAGGTTGTCTTTACGACCTTATCGAAGGATGTTCCCGCGGCTTCAAGTATAGCGCCGATATTTTTGCAGATCTGCTCTGTCTGTCCTTCTATTGTCTGAGTCTCAACAGCTCCGCTTGCGGGATTTATAGCAATCTGTCCCGATGTGAAAATCAGGTTTCCGCACTTCACAGCCTGAGAATAAGGTCCTATTGCGTCAGGCGCGTTTTTGGTGTATATCTTTTCGCTCATTTTTAATTCTCCTTTTATTTTACTGTACAGACACTATTCCGAAGCCTTCCTCGGAAAGTGCCTTTGTTATCTGCTCGATATGCTCGTAGTTTCTTGTTTCAAGCACGAGACGGAGATAACAGCCGTTGATATCCTTTGTCTCACTTGCTCTCTCGTGGTGAACAGATATGACGTTTGCGCCAAGAGACGCGATGATCCTTGAAACGTCCATAAGCTGACCGGGCTTATCCATAAGCTCGATGCAAAGGTTGCAGGTCCTTCCCGAGGTAAGAAGACCTCTTTCGATAACTCTTGAAAGTATCGTAACGTCAATGTTACCGCCTGAGATTATACAAACTACCTTCTTGCCCTTTACGGGGATCTTATTGAACATAACAGCCGCGACAGAGACAGCGCCCGCGCCCTCTGCTATCATCTTGTGCTGTTCTATCAGCGCAAGTATCGAGGAGGATATCTCGTCCTCATTAACAGTAACGATCTCGTCAACATACTTAGAGCAAAGATCAAAGGTATTCGGTCCAGGTTCTTTGACCGCGATACCGTCGGCAATAGTTGACACTGACTTAAGTCTCTCGATCTTTCCGTTTTTGACAGAGTTGTACATACTCGGTGCGCCTGTGGACTGAACTCCGTATACCTTTATATTGGGATTGAGCTGCTTTATTACGAACGCGACACCCGAAATAAGTCCGCCACCGCCGATCGGAACGACGACGGCATCGATATCGTCAAGCTCGTTAAGTATTTCAAGTCCTATAGTTCCCTGACCCGCGATAACGTTATCGTCATCAAAGGGGTGGACAAATGTATATCCCTTCTCCTCCTTAAGCTCGAGAGCGCGCTTGTATGCGTCGTCGTAAACGCCCTTGACCATTACTACCTCAGCGCCATAGCTCTTGGTTGCCTCGACCTTTGATATAGGCGCGCCGTCGGGAAGACAGATCGTTGCCTTGATACCGTATTTTGAAGCCGCGAGAGCAACGCCCTGAGCGTGGTTACCCGCAGAACACGCGATAACGCCCCTTGCCTTTTCCTCATCGCTAAGCTGAGATATCTTATAGCCTGCGCCCCTCACCTTAAAAGAGCCTGTGATCTGAAGGTTCTCGGTTTTCAGATAGGTCTGACAATCGGGATTGATCGCCGATTTAATAAGATTGGTTTCTCTCACAACGTCCTTAAGCACGTATGCTGCGTGATATACCTTATCAAGTGTAAGCATTTTCTTTACCTCTTTCAAAAAATATAAAAAGTCTCCGTCTCGATCAAGAGACGGAGACTGATAACTCCGCGGTACCACTCTGTTTTTCCCAATGGGAACACTCAACGCACATAAATACGCTTCTCCTTAACGCGGAACACGTACCGTTCTACTCGTGACTCTTCAGCCTTTCGACGGTCAACTCAAGGGTGATTTAATATTGCAGCTCCTTACTGTTTCACACCTACCAACAGCTCTCTGAAAGGTTCTCCGGCAATATCGCTCCCTATCACAGCTTTTTATATATGATACACTTTCTGAATAATTTTGTCAATACACAAATCGACCAACTTTGGAGTTGTAGACTGCGAGACTTTGTGTGTTTTCAACAAACAACTACTCAAATTCGCGAAAAATGTCTCTGACTCTGGCTTCTGCTTCCACGGGGTTAAGCTTGTCAACCGAATAAGCGAAGCGCAAAAGCTCGGCGGGAACAAAACTGTCGTATTTTTCAAATACGGGCAGCTCCTTCGGGCTTACGAGTGAGAGGGGATCTATGCCGTGCTTCTCAACTCGCTCTGCCATATATTCCATAAGCTCTTTGTCGCTTCCCTTTTCCATTCTGAAGGTTATATAATAACAGCCCTCAAACTCTATTCCCGAAATACCGAATCTGCCCGAGTTCTGCGTCAGAAATTTTCGCAGCGTTCTGAATGAACGAGTGCCAAGCCAAGGAAAAAGACACCAGGTATATCCCCCAAGATGAACCAGCGAATGATCGGTCATTCCCGTTGCTCTCGCAACATATCTCGCCTGTTCGAGACGATGGCGAGCGTTTTCCTTAAGATATGGATATACAGTATCCTCGCGAAGCACCTGCTTCATTCTTTCGAGGATCTTTGTGTGTATCTCACCGTAATCCCCGGGCCAAGATATTTCCATCTTGCCCTCGACGCCCTTGACGTAAACGAGACGTCTTTGTATATCTGTTTCAATGACCTCCCAGACTCTTCCCGCAAGGGCAAATCGGTCTCCAACAGGTGGCGGTGTGGTTATAGTTCCTATTTCCTCAGACTCGCATCTGACGGTATAATCCTCGCTGTCATTAAAACGGCGTAGAACTTAAAGCTGTTGAGCAGCCTCTCCCCAGCAAGTCCTATGATCAGTCCCTTTTCTTCGGTCATTTCAAGCATATCCGAATTGAGCATAGAAACGAGAAGCTGCTTATAATCCTCTCTCGATATATGCGCAAATGGAGACATAGCCAATATTCTTCCCGCAAGCGCCGCGGCAGTGAGCTCACCTGAAGAAGCAACAACACTGAGAGTCTGATGAAATAGAAGACTCATAGGCTGTTTTTTGTCCGATGGCGGCTCAATAAACCTTTCCTCGATATAAAGCTGAACGATAGCTATCGCTCTCAGAAGCCCCCAAGGAATGATCTGTGGCAATGGAGCGTTTGGAAGTGGCTCTTCCTCGCGGAATACCATCATCATCTCGGGCGGCTGTCCTCGCCTTCCCGAGCGTCCAAGCCGCTGAAGAAAGCTTGACACCGAGTTTGGCGCGTCATTCTGCAATATTCTCTCAAGCTTTCCGATATCGATACCCAGCTCCATTGTTACTGTAGCGCAGGTAACGGCGAGTATCTCCTCGTCCTTCATCTTTGCCTCTGCCTCCTCGCGTAAGGAAGCCGAAAGATTTCCGTGATGAATAAGGAATATATCGTTTTCAGAACGCTTTGAGGCTATCTGTCTGAGGGTGGCGCATACGTATTCTGTCTCTTCCCTTGAATTTGAAAAAACAAGAGACTTTTTATCCTTAACGCAGTCGTACATATATTCAAAGCCCTCATCGAGAGATCCCTCTCTTTGTGTGCATTCGGCGGTATCCTTGTTATGAATGAAGAAATGCTCCATTCCAAGCCGCCATTTTATCTGCTCGGACTTGAAAACGGGTACGTCGGTGTCCCGTCCGCTTCCCGCACCGAGCCACTGCGCGGCGCTCTCGGCTTTTCCGACGGTTGCCGAAAGTCCTATTCTTCTCGGAGAGTGACCTATAAGCCGTGATATCCTCTCAAGCTGACAGATGATCTGATTTCCCCTGTCGCTTCCCATAAGGGTGTGTATCTCGTCGATGACAACGTAGCGAAGATCGCAAAAGAGCCTCGGGATATCATTAGATCTGTTTATTAGCATCGCCTCAAGGGACTCGGGGGTTATCTGAAGTATCCCCTCGGGCTTTTGAAGAAGCCTTTTCTTATGAGATGCCGCCACGTCTCCGTGCCAATGTGTAACCTTTATACCCGTTTCCTCGAGCAAGGTGTCTATTCTCAGGAATTGATCGTTGATAAGGCTCTTGAGCGGAGCTATATAAAGGACACCTATACTCGCGGGTGGATCGTTATAAAGCTCGGTCAATATCGGAAAGAATGCGGCTTCGGTCTTTCCGCTTGCCGTTGACGACGTGAGAAGCAGATTTTTGTCTGTCTCGAATATCGTCTTTGCGGCAGCTATCTGTACCGCCCTCAAAGAATCCCAGGAATTCATATATATGAATTCTCGAATGAAGCTTGGAAATCTCTCAAATATTCTGTCTGCTTCGGTCATTCTCTATCCCTTTCTCTTTGATGTTTTAAAATACGATATCCTCGGCAGAAAAAGCAGCCCTGCCCTTTTCCCCCTGTGCCTCACCCTCACCATCTTCTTCATCTGTCTTTAGGGTGACAACAGATCCTACAATCGCGTCAAAGGTAAGCTCCTTGTTCTGCATAAGGAGATTCATCACCGTCATATAATCGCGGAGCATCTCTCGCGGTGTTATCATACTGTCAGCCCCCGCGCGTGAGAGACATATCTCGAGAAATCTGATCTTCTCCTCATCACTTATCCTGACCTCAATGCCGTAATTCATCTCATAAAGCTTTGTAACACGTGAGATCAGCGCAAAGAGCTCATCGTCGCTGAGACGCCTCAGTCTGATAACAGGTCCGATAAGATTTACAGCGCCCTCGACCGAAAATCTACTGTCGCAAAGTCTGCTCCTCAGTGCCTCATAGCTGAAAAGTCCTCTCCTTGTATCGTCAAGGAACTGAGGCGTTCCGCCGAATATAAGACCGAGCCCAGGGGCTCTGCCCTGAAGAGTATCATTGAACATCGAAAGTATCTTTTCGTAGTTGTTTTCCCTGCTGACTCGGTGATTTATCTTATAGAGGTTAACACATTCATCGATAAACACAATGAGTCCTCTATATCCCATCATACGGACAAGACAAGCCCAAAGCTTGAGAAAATCATACCAGTTTTCATCGTCGATTATAACCGATACTGAAAAACCAAGTGACGACCTTGCTTCGGTCTTTGTGGAAAATTCGCCTCTGAGCCAACGGAGACAGGCAATTCTTTTTTCATCGTCGCCGTTTATAAAAGCCTTATAATATTCGGTAACGACCCTTGAAAAATCAAAGCCTCCAACAAGAAACTCGATCTCCCTCAGCTTTTCCGAGACAGTAGCGTGAAGTCTCCTCACAAACTCCTCGCTGCCCGACTCAACGCCCGTTGCGGCTATCTCGCCCTGCATCATATCTACCCAGCGGGATATAAGCTTCGGAAGCGCTCCGCCGTCGGGAGAGGTCTTTGAAGCAAGGTTTTTTATAAGCTCTCTGTAGGTAGCGACACCGCTGCCCGACGAGCCGTAAAGTCTCCGCTCGGGAGAAAGATCGGCATCTGCCGTTATAAAATCACGCTCGAGGGCGTAGCCACGTATGAGCTGCATAAGAAAGCTCTTTCCGCTTCCGTATCTTCCTATTATGAAGCGCATAGTTCCCGAGCCCTCGTTAACAGCCGAAAGATCTGAAAGAAGTGCGGCGATCTCGTCCTTGCGTCCGATAGCAATATACGGAGCTCCCGCTCTCGGAACGACTCCCGCCGAAACAGAGGCAAGTAAGGAATTCAATATTCTTTTCGGTACTTTTTGTAAATTCAAATTCTGTTCCATTATTCCTCCGAAATATATGACATATATTCATCAATGATACGGTATTCACCGTCGATCTCCTCAATAAGGATATCTCCAATGATCTCATTTGATATCTCGTTGACCAAGTCAACTATATTCTCAACCATCTTTTTTTTCGATATAGCGAAGCCTCTCTGTTTCTCGGTATCTCCCAAAATAACCGCTCTCACAAACAAGAGATATTCCCCAAGAGCCGAGGATAGCTCGGTATCTGACAGATCATTTGAGAGTGGCTCGGGAGGTATCTCCAGAAGCGAGGGTATATCCTCGAGAGGCTCTGTTTCAGTCTCGTACTCAAACGCTTCAACAAGACTTTTTGTTGTCTCCCATGAGTCCTCCTCGATCTTCGATGCGTCGGTTAGAGAAAGCTTTTTTTCGGGCAGGTCATAAAGATGATCGTACTCGTTTTTCTCAACCTTCGCCCTGACACGTCTCGGCTTACCGAGATTTGCCTCAAAATATCTGTCGATAAGCTGTCTGAGCTCTGTGTCAAGCGAGTAACAGCTAAGCTTTGATTTTATCCCAAGATAAGTTCTCAGCTTGTTCTCGCAATATTTTACAATATCTCCGACCAAATAGCGCAGCTCGTTCGTCCTTGAAAAGGAGCAATATTTCACCTCGATCCGTCTCTTGGCCCGATAGGAGCAAAGCGCACCCGAATAGGCATCGCGCGGAAGCACACTATCTCCGAAATTAACGTTTTTAAGTATCCCACCGTCGGATAAATGCTTAACACATTCACATAGGACCTCGGGGATATATTTGTCATACAAGGGGCGGTTATCTCCCTGCGCGAACTTGCTTTTTCTGTAATCATAGGAATTTGCGAAGGAAAGGAGTATCCTTGCGTAATTCATATAGTCTCCGTTGTCGCTCGGTATCAGAAAAAATTCCTTAAGTGAGCATACCTCGCCGATATCCGAGAGGGGCAAGTCCGCAGGCGGCGAAAGCCTATGAATGAGACAGTAATCGCAGATCCACTCAATAAGATGCTTATTGAGATACGGGAAGCGCTCTCTGTAGCAATTCCAGAGCAGACAGAGCTGTGATAGTCCCAGCTCAAGCTCCATTTCGTCGCCTAAGTTGATTATTTCATAGCAGTACAGAAGAATATAGCTCAAATCAGCCTCAACGCAGTTCCCTTGCCTTGCCTGATCTCTGAAATAAAGATAATATTCAAGCTGCTTCTTTGTCATTTGATTGTATTGCGGAACGTAGGAAAAAAATCCGATCTTTTCGGCAAGCTCTACTTTTTCCTTCATATAACGCCTCGCGTCACTTAGAAATTCCTCGTAATATCTGTAGCTTGATCTCAGCTTGAATATTTTTACGTTGTGAATGAGTGAATTTTTCGGAGAATATTCCATAACGCATTCATCATTTTTCCCCGCACAACTTTCGGGAGAGACATACTGCTTTATTGTACCGTCAGATGTTTGCAAAATTGATATTTTTTCCGACTCAAAGACAGAGGTCCTTACAACCTCCACAGTATTCGGCATTTTTTTATCCTCAGGCAGGTTGATGTCGACCGCCTCTGTCGATCTTGCCTTGGGAGGCTTATATTTCTTTATTGGCGCAATATATTCTATATCCCAAAAATCATCGAGATCTTTTTTACTGTTTCTGTAATCAGACATATACCCACCTCCCCAAACGATAAACTGTATTATTATATTTTATCATTTTTATTAACTCTTGTCAATAATATCGGAAATATTCATACTGTCTTTTCAAAAAAATATAAATATTAAAAGATTTTTATTTATTTTTCAAAAACCTCTTGAATTTTTTTTAATGATGTGTTATAATAGTCGGGTCGTATGATCCAGATAGTTTAATATGTTCATAACGGAGATGACTCGAAAGCGGCTCACAATCGTCACTTTTATCTATCCGCAAACCCTTGAAGCACTTCACTTTTTCGGGATTTTAAGTGCAGAAATTTCAGAGGTTGGTCGACAGTTTTCTATCAAAATTCCAAACACAAATTTAATACGGAGAGATATCGAAGTGGTCATAACGGGGCTGACTCGAAATCAGTTTGTGCGCAAGCACACGAGGGTTCGAATCCCTCTCTCTCCGCCAAAAAGCGAGAAGCATCCTCATTTGAGGGTGCTTTCTTGCTTTTTCGTGAGAATAAAAATGGGGATTCGAACGCAGTGAACAAAACAACCCAGTGAGTTGTTTTGTGAACGGTGACCGAAGATTTTTGCCCGACATAACAAAAAACAAAATCCGAAACGTCGGGCAAAAATCAAGAACGAATCCCTCTCGTCAAGCGGCTCGGCGAAAAATTCTCGCGTAAGCGAGTACCCCTCTTTATTGATTGACAAATCATTCTTTTCATGGTATAATTGTAATAATGTGAACCGGAGGAATTAATTATGAGAGCTATATGGCAACTTGATTTACCAACAAATGAATCTAGCGAGGATTATCATTTTGAAAGTTCAATATTTATAAAAAACAATCATATTTATTTTTTGTGCTATCATTTCACAAACGAAAAAAGACAACTTTCATTAAACATTATTGACAAGAATTCCGGTACAACAGAAAAAATCATACCCATTAATGGACGCACAACTATTCCTTCTCAATGCTTTTTTCAAGAATATAAAAGTAAAATTATTATATACACCGGAGAACTTTGGATATTTGACGGAATGACACTTGAGCGGTTATCCGTCGATACAATTGATGATAAGATAAATTCCTATTTTATCTTTGATAATTGTTTGATTTTTGCAGATGCTTCCTCCCTATACAGTATCGATCTGGATTTCTGCAAATTAAAATGGAAAATTCATATTCCAAATACAAAGAATTATATCGTTGGAGATATTTCTTTGTTTGAAAATTCTATTGCCTGTTATGGAAAGGATCAACTGTTATTTGTTGATATTTCGAGTGGACAGCTTCTCAATCAAATCAAGATACCCAGAGTTGATAAGCTCTTCCAACCAATGCGTATGGATGACGGAACTCTTTTAATTGGTTTTACCAATTGGTCGAATGCAGGAATTATACGATATGATGAAACTAATAAAAAGATAATTTGGAAAGGCAGTCGTTCTTTCGAAGGACCGCTGCTTAGGCGAAAAATATATCTCAAAGATAACCGTGTCTATTGGGTAAAAAACGATACCGAATTGATTTGTCTAAACGCGAACACCGGCGATGAAATCTATCGAGCAAAGACATCTCCGTGGCTTTATACTGATCTATTATTTACAGGCAATCAAGTACTGTATGGAACAGCAGGAAGAGATGGTTTTTTAGTAAACCTTGATTCAATCTGTGGAAATGAAAAATGGGCATTCCCTTTAAAAAACGGCTGCGCTTTTTTTGATTTTTACAAGAATTCTGCTATCGTTGGAGACTTTAACAAAAAGATCTATCAAATCGATATAGCAACCGGAAAGGTTCTGCAAGAAATAAATGTTGACGGAGAGGTTGTCGGACAAATTAAAGTCTGTAATAATGATATTTATACGGTAATATGGGGAGATACTAATCGACCTGTCAGATTAATAAAGTTGAATATATAAATTCTTAAAATGGCTACCTCTCGGTAGCCCTTTTCTTATCCTTCCCTCACCCAAGCGACTCTCCAATCGCCTGCGCAGTTTCCTTTTTACTCGTGCTATCGATATGGCTATAAATATTCGCCGTAGTCGACATATCCGAGTGTCCGAGCCAATCCTGAATCATCTCTGTTTTAATTTTTGCTTTTGATTTGAACGTATTTTTTTGCTATGACATATTTACCCCCTTCACTTAATTACTTTCTGACTTTTTTTGTATTTAACAAAATTTTTTCGAAAATTTTATAAAATATTTTTTACCCCCTCACTTAAGGTATTGCTGAATTTTTTTGAATTTGAGCCAAAATCTTTTGTAGTTTTTTAAAAGTTTATTCTTCAGCTTTAGGTATTAGGCGTTATTTGTGCGTAAAAAAATCCGCCAAAAGCGCGAAAAAAGCGGGGTAAACCCCGCTTTTCCGCATCGTACTTTATGTGGTAGGCCATATATGCCCACGCCCCCTCAAATCGCCAAAAGCGCGTAAAAATTCGGCTATTTTTGCGACTTATTCTTCGTCTCCTAACGGCTGAAGGAAGGCTTCTGCCATAAGCT